>DAXZ01000006.1:3569-6684 GCA_002506665.1 Nitrosopumilus sp. UBA526
GATCCATATACGGGTGATCTGTTGGAGATTCCGGTTCCAACTGAGATGTCGTTTGTCCAGTTTATGACATCAGATGGGGGTGATAACATATGGTTTGTAGAGCAGCAGTCAAACAAGATTGGAACAACAGAGATTACAGAGGTTCCTGTAACTGTCTTGGGTGTCCAGCCAGAGAACCAAGTCAGATATTCCGAGGTCGTATCTCCGATGATTGCATTTGGAATCATCCTAACGTCTCTGTTTTATACAAAGAGCATCAGAGACAAGCGTAGACTAAACGCTATGATTCACGCCTAGATAACAGCCCAGTAGACTTTATTCCCATGGTTCCTGCAAGCAGGCCAATGAGCAACAAGACTATGGTTCCTGCAGGGGTAATGTCAAGGACATAAGACACAAGGATTCCTGTAATGACTGAGAATATAGAAAAACCCATTGAGATTATTGCAGTCTGTTTGAATCCCTTGCCATACATTATTGCAGTAACGTTTGGAATTACAAAGAGAGCAGAGATAAGCAACAGCCCCACCAACTGGATTGATGTCACAACGGTTATTCCTGCTAGAAACACTATCAGATAGTTTATCTTCTCTACTGGAATCCCGCTGACCTTTGCCTGCTGCTCATTAAATGTAGAGTACAAAATCTGCCTATAGAGCACCAAAATTACAACAAGGATAATTCCTGTCAGTGCTAGAATCAAAACAGTATCATCTACATTTACAAGCAGAATGCTTCCAAAGAGAAAGCCAAAGATATCAATGGTAAACCCGCCTGACAGTCCTATAATTACGAGTCCTACTGCAATGCCTGATGAGAGTAATACCGCAATGGAGGCATCGCCAGATATGTTGTACTTGTCTTTGATCTTTGTAATGATTAGCGCATTAGCTATTGAGACAGCATATGCCGTCCATATAGGATAGATGCCTACAAGTAATCCTAGTGCAATTCCTCCAAATGACGAGTGGGCAATTGCATCGCCAAACAAAGAGTAGCGTCTCAATACCAAGAACAGTCCCACTACAGAGCAGAGAATTGCAATGGCCGCCCCAGATACAAGTGCCCTGTGCATAAAGCTAAAGGTCAGAATTTCAAAGGACATGATCAGTGATGGCGCATGTGCTCTTGCATAGAGGCTTCGGAATATTGCTTGACAAGCTCGTCATTAGAGAAAAACTTTTCAGACTCGCCGTGAAAGAATAATATTCTGTTCAAACATGCCACATGGTTTGCCAGCTGATTAACTGCATCTAGATCATGAGAAGACCAGATGATGGTAATCTTTTGTCGATGGTTTAGGTCACGAAGAATATTATAAAATAGATCTGTGCTTTGCTGATCAATGCCGGTCACCGGCTCGTCAAGTATCAGAATTTTTGGGTTATTTATCAGGGCCTTGGCGATAAAGACCCGCTGCTGTTGTCCCCCTGACAGATCACCTATACGTCTGTCATGAAGGTCATAAATCCACAATTGCCGCAAGACTTTGTCTATCCTGTCTTGCTTTGATTCATCTCGCAGTTCCATCTGCACCACATCACTTACCGTAGCTGGAAAGTTTTTCTCAAAGACAGGTTTCTGTGGCACGTAGCCGAGCTCCTTGAGATATTTTTTTGATCTTTTAATGTCCTCATCAAAGAACTTTATCGTTCCATCGTACTTTGTATTGAGACCTAGCATTGAATCAAAGAGCGTGGATTTTCCTGCCCCGTTAGGGCCAATTATTCCTAAAAAGTCGCCAGGGTTGACTACAAAACTGACATCGTCGAGTGCCTTGATGCCAGAATATCGGACTGTAAGATTCTTTATCTCGACTAGCGACATAGTGCCTCCTTTAGGTTTTCTAGGTTTTCAGTCATCTTGGAGACATAGGTTTCGTCATATGTCTCTAGGGAAGACAAACTCAATACCTTGCCGCCAATCTCCTCTGCAATTATATTAGATGACTTTGATGAGAGTCTCTCCTCACTAAAGATTACATGGATGTCCAGTCTTTTGGCAGTTAATATAATATCTTCAAGTGTCTTTGCTGTGACTTGGCCATGAAAGTTGTTTGTCGGTAGAATCGTATACTCGTTGAGATCATACTCTTGTGAAAAATATGAGAATGCCTTGTGAAATGCAACAAAGTCACGGTTGCAACCAGAGAGTTCTGTTCGGATTCTAGAGTCTAGCAGGTCTAGCTGGTCTGTGTAAAGGTCTGCGTTTGCGCGATAAAACTTTGTGTTTTTAGGATCGGCATCAGAGAATGCTAGTGCAATGTTTTGCACCTGCTTTTTTGCAAAGACTGGGTTTAGCCAGATGTGTGGATCCCTTGAGCCGTCATCTGTATTTTTTATTGGGATTCCCATGCTAGTATCAACTATTGTTCCCTGATAGTTACTCTCAGATAATCTATCAACCCAGTTCTCAAAACCTATTCCATTGATTATGATCAGATCAGATCTCTGCATCTGCTGTACATCTCTAACTGTTGGCGCCCAGTCATGTGGTGCAACTCCGGCAGAGACCAGCAGAGATATGTCTGCGCGGTCGCCTCCAACTATCTGTGAAAATTCATAGAGTGGACTAAATGATGAGATAACCTGGAGTCTCGAATTATCATATATGACATACTCTTGGCGGGCGTTTGTGTTATAGAATATGATAGATACCAGTGGAATTACCACCATAATGGAGACGATTGCCAGCTTTGTCTGATTATTCACAAGCTAGATTGATATAGATTATTAATAAATTTATAAAATGTTAATAAGATTGACTAATAAACTTATAAGATAATTAATAACATTAGGTACATGCCAATAGTTTCAATCTCGTTGAATGAAGAGATTCTCTCAGACCTTGACAAGCTCCAGTCCTCTATGGGATTTTCAGGCAGGTCAGAAGCCATCAGGGCAGGAATCAGGTCATTTGTTTCTGATGAGAAACAAAAAGCAAACCTGTCAGGAAATATTCATGCAATTCTTTTAGTGATACACAACGACGCGTTTGATCATGTTGTCTCAGGCATTACCCACAACTTTGAGGATCTAGTTACAACTCATCTGCACAGCAAGATAGAAAAAGAGAGATGCATGGAACTCTTTTTGATTGACGGAGATGCAGAAAA
>DAXZ01000006.1:6764-6899 GCA_002506665.1 Nitrosopumilus sp. UBA526
CAGGCAGTTTTCTTGATATAACAATTATACATGATATTGAGATTACAAGTACCAGTGTTGCAATGCCTGCAAACTCGGGGACAACTACCAGTCCAAACTCGGTCTCTTGTCCAGTGTTTCTAATGTTTTCAAATC
>DAXZ01000006.1:7054-8768 GCA_002506665.1 Nitrosopumilus sp. UBA526
CAGGTGGATCCCATGAGAGATTTATCTTAAAGTCCTCGCTTCTTGTGTAGGCCTCAAGTGGAAACGCCGAGTCTGAGCTTGTAGTTAGCTCAAAGAACATGTTATCAGGTAGTCTGTCGTTGGATCTTTTCATATCATTTTTTAGAGACCGCAGATGATCCTGCAACAAGATAAAATGGATTATTCTCTCATCTTCTTCCGTATAGTCATCTACTGATACTGAAGACTTGAACAGATCAATTCCGTTGATCTGTGCGGTATAGCTAGGGGAGAGAAACTCGGCAAAGTCATGTGGAAAATGGGTCTCTATGTGAACTACAGGTATGTGGGATATTTGGCTCTCGCTCCAGTCAAAAGGCATCTCAAATGTGACCTTGAGAGTCTCTGAATTATAGTCAAAGTTTGAGATTGTATCAAAATATGACTTTGAGCGAAACAGGACATCGTTGCCTTCAGAATCTTCTTCTACAAAGGATATGGTCTCAACTAAGCTCAGATCGGCATTATAGGTACCAGAGTTCTCTATGATGTTTGTTGGCTCGTCAATTGTTCTTATCTCAATCTCAAAGTTGTACAGACCCCCCGAGTCAAACAGAGGTCCTGTAATCTCTATAGGATCAGATTCTGTTCTGTGCCATGCACCAAGTACAGAGTCCTGGTTTCCGTGGATTGTTATTTCAGCATCGTCTGTAGGTGTTACCGTAACTGGCAGGATGCCGTCTTCTGCAAAGAAATAATTCCTAAAGAGCATCTTGCCATCATGGAATAATCCAATAAGAAATGTTACATTTTTTACAGGCTCGTCAGTCTTATCTTCAGTTGCAGTAATTGTAATCCGGTTCTGGCTATCTCCAAAATACATTGGCATCTCTACAGAGATGGATAGTTCCTTTCCCTGAATATTTATTGATGGAATTATATCAATTCCTGATCCATGTCCATAAGCACTGCTAGCAGAGAAGAAGAGGCAAACAACTATTGCAAGTATTCCGGGTTTTGATAATATGATATATCTCATTTTACACTCAACAGCTCCTGTATTTTTTGAACAAGCTCATCCATGGTAGTTGCCTCCAAGATTGGTTGGAGTTCGTCGGGTTCCTTGGCACCAATTGCAGATAATGAATAGACATAGTCAATTGTAGGTGTGTCAGTATTAAGATAGTACTGTTCTAGGACATGGTCCAGTGAGTGTGAGTCAACTACCTGAGGCAAGGCCTGTCTGATTATCTTTTCCTTCCATAGATTTACTAGTGTCTGCCATTTTTCCTGTGAAATGTTCTCATCAATCTCTGGAATCATCTGAACTTTGGCCTGAATGTACATCTTTTCTCCTGTTCCTATTTTTTCATGCATCTCAGAGATCTCTTGGTGTCCTTCGACTGAGAGTGGATCATAGTTTGCAGGTTGTGGGACAGATGGTGGTATAATTTTTTGGATCTTAAACGAGTTTCTTCCAAGTGTCTCAATGTGGAGTTGTAACCCGTCAGGTTTAATGTCCTTGCACTGTAGTATTTTGGCAATGGTTCCCACAGACCTAGGCAGGTTCCAGCCGTTGACAGAGTTGTTCTCATCAATCAGACATACTCCAAACTGGCCATCGCCTATCATGCAGTCATCAACTAGCTGCTTGTACCGGGGTTCAAATATTCGAAGTGAGAGTTCCTGTCTTGGAAACAAGACCAAATCTAGTGGAAAGATTGGAATAATCTTG
>DAXZ01000021.1:0-1054 GCA_002506665.1 Nitrosopumilus sp. UBA526
CAAAGAAATGCATTACTAGTCAATGCCAACAAGACATACAGCACACAGAGTGGGGGGGGCATATCACACACCACAAAGCGTGAACTTTGATTCAAAGATGCCCCATCAATTACAGACAGTTCAAAAACATGTACAATTCCACCACTAGTCATAGTTTAGATTTCAGACTCGATGATGTTTTTCATAGACTGAAACATCTCGCCAATCTCAGTCACTCTCTGGTCAAACTGGTCATCAGTAAGCTCATCAGGTTTGTTCAGGGTAATGACAATCTCAGATACATTACTGCTAGATATAACTCTCATGGGAATATTCCATGAAGATTCTTCATCAACATACTGATGGTCTAGTATTCCAAGGGGCCTGTTCTCATTAAATTTTAGCTTGGATTTACCATATGGCCCTGTAAAAGACCACCATCTGGCATCATTGATCTTTGCATCAGGCATCATCTTTGGAGGGATCTGCAAAATTGCATCAAACACATCTCCGGTCTTCTTTTCAACAGTAATAGAGATAGTTCTAGATCTTTTCATAACGGAAATATCAAAGAATAATTAAAAAGGATATAGTAGCAAAGCCTACTTGTTTAATAATTCCTTAATCCGTCTAAGATTTACGACATTTGATTCATGAAACATTACTACGGATTCAGATAGCCGGTCAGGTAGAACCGTCTTTAGATTATCAACTAGTTCGTCACCGCTAGCAATCATGGTATCAATGAGCTTGTCGATCTCGTTTTGTTCATCAGTCATATGAATAGAATAATAGCTAATCTTAATTATCTTTTTTTATCAGAGTGGCAGTAGAACGTACATTCTTTAGTTTCTGTATATTCCATGAGACAATTTCACGGATTTTTTCAAAATTTTCTGCCTGTAGTTTTACCATCATATCATGAGTGCCGATTGTTTCAAATACATCGACGACTTGTTCAATTTCCTTTAGCCGGTCTATTATTTCTGCTTCAGCTCCAAGCTCACAGTTTAGCATAACGTATGCGTCTGTCATTAACTAGACAGCAATCTGTGATTATTTAAAGATGGAGAAT
>DAXZ01000021.1:1147-2406 GCA_002506665.1 Nitrosopumilus sp. UBA526
TGAGCTGCTAGTTGAGAGTATCCGGCAGCAAGAGTGGCATCCTGGATTGCAAATTTCTTAAGGACATAATCAGGAAAATCAAATTTTACCCTTGATGGATTTTTACAAAAGACTAGAACCACAGGGGCATCAGCATAAGGCTGGCCGTTGCAGGCTTTGACTAAAAGTCGTTTCTTTTCTGGACTCTTGATATAAAATATCTCAAATCCCTGATAATTGCCAGCAGTAGGAGCAGTGTCAGCTGCTGCAATAATTTTATCTATCTTTGTGGTTTCAACAGGTTTGTCTAAAAACTTTCTAGTCGACCGTCTCTTTGCCATTACTGCAAACAGATCGGTGTCAACAACCTCTGTTGGTCCGGATTTTAAGATAAAGTTAAGCAGATGGTTTTGTATGTTACGATCATCCGTATCAGGAGTCACTTGAGGTTCGTATCCCAATGGATAGATTTTTTCTGCATTACTTTCAGAATCCACAAATACATTATGAGAAATATCCTATTAAAGAATTGCAAAATATCAAGTTTGGACACATGTAACCTAGTGTTGTGAGCTGACTCAGAGCTAGGCACGGAGTTAGACAGCTTGGATGTAATCTCAGATGCTGTGATAGTTGATTATGATGGATGTATAGGGGGGGACTATATGGTATTGGGCGCCAATAACAGTCAAGCCCGAAGGATGGCTACATAGTACGCCAAAAGTTTACACAGATGCCTATTCAGGTTCAAACCCATCACAGCCAAGAGTGCAAGGCTTGTTCATCACTCCCTCACAGGCACCTAGTTCGTTATGCATTATTCTGTGATGCCCACATACCCTACATTTCTCTCTGAAATGAAATATCAGTTCTGCAACAGTGATGCCAGAGGCTTGTATCTTGGATTTAGTCTCATCAGTCATTACCATATTTATCAATCAAGTCAGTTTAAATATTTTGGATTAGGATGATAACAGAATGTGGATTGTACGATATATCAACCAGATGAGCCATCGCAGATTCTTTCTGATATTTGGAACATTATGTATTGTGGCATTCTACATTTTGCTCACAAACTGTTATCAGTGGTATGGAGAACAATGTCTTTACGTCCCATAATATGGGGAACGCCGAGAGAGGGAATCGAACCCCCGCACGCTTGCGCGTAGCCGTTTTCGAGACGGCCGCCGTACTACTTGGCTATCTCGGCACATAGTCTAAAGATTTTCTCTATAATAAAGCAAATCAGTCCAGTCATCTCCCGAGTTAAAGTTGTGTAT
>DAXZ01000021.1:2461-8236 GCA_002506665.1 Nitrosopumilus sp. UBA526
TGATGTCATTTAGCAACAGATGTGGAAACAGACAATATTGGTTTAAAGTATTCCAAAGTCGTGTTAAAGAAAAATGGGGTAAAAGGAGTAACTAAAATTCTATGATGTCGTCCTTGCAGGAATTATCTGATTTTTTACAAAAAAAAATAGAGTCTAGTTCCTCATTAAATGAATTGAACGAGTATTTGGAATCAATATCTGGAATAGATGATTTTTTTAAATCAAAAAAAGAATTTGTAAAATTTGGTGAATTTTGCAAAACATATAACATTGATTCTTTTTCTACTAACAATAGAGAATGGGGGGACATACAGACCCCTAGAGATACCACCGATAAAATTTGTAATCTTGTCAAAGAACTGAAAATTTCTCCAGATGTAATTATCGAACCGACATATGGGGGCGGAAATTTTATTTTATCATCATTAGAAAAATTCTCAAAAATAAGTAAAATTTATGGAATTGAAATTCATAAAAATTATGAATGGAGTTTTAAGGCAAAATTACTGTATTTGGTTTTGGATTCAAAAAAACATATTCCTAAAATTGAATTATTTTGTGAAAATATATTTAATCATAATTTTGATGTTGATGATTTTAGAAATTCAAAAAACATACTAATTATTGGGAATCCGCCATGGGTTACAAATACAGAATTATCCGGTTCTGAGTCAGTAAATCTTCCTGAAAAAAATAATTTTAAGAAATTCAGAGGAATTGATGCAATTACAGGTAAAAGTAATTTTGATCTAGCAGAATTTATAATTTTACAATTATTGGAAATTTTTTCTGATTTTAATGGAGAGATGATTATGTTATGCAAAAATACAGTGATAAAAAATCTAATAAAAGAATTGCCAAACTACAAATTCAAAATATCAGACATTAGATCAATCCCAATTAATTCAAGAATAATTTTTGAAAAAAATGTAGATGCGTCTCTTTTGTTAGTTAGATTAGGAACAAGAACGTCAGATTATACATGTAAAGAAATTTCATTTGAAGAACCTCACTCAACTAAGAGAAAATTTGGATGGGTTTCCAAAAAATTTGTTTCAAATGTTTTTGATTATAAAAAATTTCAAGATATTGATGGCTCATGTTGCTTTAATTGGAGAAGTGGGATTAAACATGATTGTGCAGGTATTTTAGAATTAACTCAAGAGGATAATACTACATACAATAATTCTTTCAGAATTGTAGAAATTGAACCTGATGTAACATATCCTCTCCTAAAAGGTTCCATGCTTAAGGATTTTATGATTTCAAAGTCGAATAAAAAATTAATAGTTACACAAAAGAAAAATGATGAAGACACAAAAGAATTGAATGCCTTTCCAAACCTTTGGAGGTATCTTAATCAGAATATTGAATTTTTCAAAAAACGTAAATCAGTTGTTTATAAAAAAATATGGATTTTTCAATTTTTGGTGTAGGAAAATATTCTTTTTTGCCATACAAGGTTGCTATTGCAGGAATGTATAAAGAACCAAAATTTTCTTTATGTGTGCCAGTGGATAAAAAACCAGTAGTGTTTGATGATACCTGTTACTTTCTTAGTTTTGAAACCTTCCAAGAGGCATTGTTTACAAACACTATTCTGAATTCAGAAATCGCAATAAATTTCTTGAAATCCATATCTTTCTTAGATTCAAAGAGACCCTACATAAAAGAAAATCTCTCAAGAATCGATTTATATAATTTATCAAGGAAAATTTCTTTCAAACAAATTCAAAATATTTGGAAATCAAAAGGATTTGAAAATAAAGAGAAGATATCAAACAAGGAATACAAACAATTCACTGCAAAAATGTACCAAAAACAAACTCTCTAAATTGACTATGCCTTGAGCTATTCTAATAATTCCTAGACTAATTTCATTAAATCGTGCACAAGGATATAGAATCTGAAGGGACTATACTAGACAGATATCAGAGAGATAGAAAGGCCGTTATTCAAAAACACTCTACTAAACAAAGATCTCAATAGGGAAAAATCATATTTTGCCCCTCAAGTACACACAAAGGCAAACACAAAATACTAGAAAATTTCAACTCGTTTCATGGGACTGAATCTAAAGGATTTGGTAGTTAGGGACAAGACAACCCTTGATGCATTTGCAAACAAGGTGATTGCCATTGATGCATACAATGCCATCTACCAGTTTCTAGCAAGCATTAGAGGCCCGGATGGACTACACCTATCAGATTCAGAAGGGAGGATTACCAGTCACCTAAGTGGCCTGCTTTACAGAAATGTAAATTTCTTATCCCTAGGAATAAAGCCAGTCTATGTCTTTGATGGAAGGCCACCGTCCCTTAAAACAGCAGAGATTGAGCGCAGAAAGCAGATCAAAAAGGATGCGACTGTAAAATACGAAAGAGCAGTTGCAGAAGGAAACATGGAGGATGCAAGAAAATTTGCACAGCAGACAACTAGTATGAAGGACGGAATGGTAAAAGAATCAAAGGAGCTATTGGCATGTTTTGGAATCCCGTTCATTGATGCGCCCTCAGAAGGAGAGGCAACTGCCGCACATCTGACAAATACCGGACAAGCTTGGGCCTGTGCAAGTCAGGACTATGACTCTATTTTGTGCGGCGCAAAGAGACTGGTAAGAAATTTTACAAACAGCGGAAGACGAAAGATTCCAAACAAGAATATCTACATTGATGTACTTCCAGAAATAATCAATGCCCAAAAGACACTAGATGCAATAAAGATGACAAGAGAGAAGTTAGTTGATGTTGGAATTCTGATTGGTACTGATTTTAACCCAAATGGCTTTGAGAGAATCGGCCCAAAAACTGCAATAAAGCTGATAAGGCAGCATTCAAGACTAGAAGATATTCCACAGATTCAAGAACATCTCAGAGAGATAGATTTTCAGCAGATACGAGAGATATTTCTAAATCCAAAGGTAGCAGACATTGATGAGATTGTGTTTAACCGGGTAGATTATGAGGGGGTGATAGATTATCTTGTAGAGGGGCGGAGTTTCTCAAAAGACCGAGTCCAATCCACACTAAACAGACTAAAAAGAGCACTAGAGAAAAAGAGCCAGAACCTAGAGCAGTGGTTCTAAGAGGATTTCAATTTAATAACTAGTAAAGTCTAATTTTAAGAATTGTCCCAAACCCGAGCAAGAAAGACACTCAAAGATGCACCTGTCATGTGGAGAAGAATCAATTCCATAGGCATTATTTTAGACTGTAACTCTACATATGCCGCAAATCTAGGTTATGCCAAATCAGAGATCATAGGCAAGCCCATATTTGAGCACGTTCCAAAAGAGTCATGGAAAGACATGAATGATTCCCTAAAGACATGGTTTGAGACAGGCAAGGTAACAGACAGAAAGATCACATTCAAAAAACAAGACGGCCAGACATTTGCAGGACTATTACAGGCAACTAGCTTGTACGATGAGAAGAGGAATCTGCTTGGAAGCAATACCGTCATCTTTGATCTAGCACAGATGACTGATGAGAAGGTAAAAAAGTACAAAGAATTTTTTAGAGAATCAAATAAAGAGTTGGAGCAGATTAAAAGAGATGATTATGATAACCTGGATGAGGGTTCAAGATCAGAGTATGATGGATTAAAAGAAATGTTTGAGATGTTATCTGCCATTAATTTTGAGCAGCTGAGTAATTAAGTTATTTTGTGCGTCTATGAACCTCATCAAATGCATGCTGAACCTGGGTTACTGCAGAGCCGTCCTCAAGGGTACTAGTATCACCAATCTCTTCATTTGTGCCTATTGCCTTTAACAGTCTTCGCATTATTTTCCCACTGCGGGTCTTTGGAAGCTTTGGCACAAAGTAGATGTGCTTTGGAGTTGCAATTGCGCCAATGTCGGTTCTAATTTTATCTGTGAGCTCTTGCTCTAGCTTGGTACCCCCTAGAATTCCCTGCCTTAGTACTGCAAATATAATAATTGTCTCACCCTTTACATCATCTGGAATTCCACATGCCGCCGATTCGACAACACTAGGGTGTGATACGATACAGCTTTCAAGTTCGGCAGTCCCAATTCTGTGTCCTGCCACGTTTAGGACATCGTCGGCGCGTCCAAGCAGCCAGAGATAGCCGTCATCGTCTCGCATGGCATAATCTCCAGAATAGTAACAGCCATCATATTTTGACCAGTATGTGGTTTTGTATTTTTCATCATCATCCCACAGTGACAAAAGCATTCCAGGCCAAGGGTTTTTGACTACAAGGTATCCCTTTGTGTTTGCCGGAACATCATTTCCGTTCTCATCAACTATGCCAATATTTATGCCGGGAATCGGGTGTCCGGCAGAGCCAGGCTTTAAAGAAACAGTCTCAAGACCCGGCAGGGGGGAGATAAGCATTCCGCCAGTCTCAGTCTGCCACCAGGTATCAATAATTGGACACCTCTCTTTTCCAATGATTTTGAAATACCACCGCCAGACCTCGGGATTGATTGGTTCGCCCACTGTTCCAAGCAGTCTCAGATAAGAGAGATCAAAGGAGTTTGGAATCTCGGCTCCAAACTTCATAAACAGTCTGATGGCAGTGGGGGTGGTGTAAAATATCGTAACTTGGTATTTTTGTAAAATCTGCCACATTCTTGAGACATCAGGAAAGTCAGGGGCCCCCTCATACATGACCTGAGTTGCACCACAAAGCAGGGGAGCATAAACTACATAGCTATGACCTGTAACCCAGCCAATGTCTGCAGTGCAGAAAAAGATATCAGAGTCTTTGATGTCAAATGCCCATTTGAATGTAGAATACAGATGTGTCAGATAACCGCCAGTACCGTGCAATACTCCCTTTGGTTTTCCAGTGGTACCCGAAGTGTATAGAATGTATAAAGGATGGTCACTGGGTAGTTCCTCGGCATTACACAAATCAGAGACATCTGCCATCAACTGACCCCAGAGCTTGTCTTTGGGAGTCATTGAGATTTTATTTTTTGCCCTCTCCAAAACTATGACATGGTTTACAAAATCAAGACTCTTGATTGCATCATCTACCATGCTTTTGAGGTTGATGATCTGCCCTCGTCTATATCCGCCATCAGCAGTAACTATGACCTTTGATTGAGAATCAGATACCCTGTCCCGGATTGATGCGGCGCTAAATCCAGAGAATATCACGGTATGTGTTGCCCCAATTCTTGCACATGCAAGCATTGCAATTGGCAGTTCTGGAACCATTGGAAGATAGATTGTGACCCTGTCACCTCTCTGAACTCCAAGTGACTTGAGGACATTTGCAAACTTTTGGACCTGGATAAACAGCTCGCCGTATGTAATGTTTCTAGATTGTCCGTCTTCTCCCTCCCACAAGATGGCAGTCTTGGCAGATTTTGAGGCCTGGTGTATGTCTAGGGCATTGTATGAGGCATTTAGCGTGCCCCCGACAAACCATCTAGCAAAGGGGGGATTCCAGTCCAAGGTCTTGGTCCACAAAGAAAACCAAGACAGATTTCGTGCCTGAGAGTCCCAAAAAGATACAAAGTCCGAGTCGGCCTCCTGTCTTAGATGACTATTGTTATTTCCTAGTCCTATGTCATACGTCTCTGGCATCAAAGAGTGTAGGGATGTGGATCTTTGTAAGTGTTAAAAAAAATGGATTGGGAAAAAATTATTGTGCTTCCATTCTAGCAAGCCAGTCATCATCATTGTCGTTTTTTGTATTCTCCATTGCCACTTGTTGTGGTGGTTCTGGAAATGCAAATGTCGTTTCAGATTCTGTTTGGGGTGGTGCCGCCTTTACCGCAATTGGTTCTGAAGGGAC
>DAXZ01000089.1:0-2694 GCA_002506665.1 Nitrosopumilus sp. UBA526
CCCACAAATTAAAGTGTAAAAATTAATGCCGTCTAATGTATCAGCCTAAAACCGTCAGCAATACCTACAAGATTTGTTCACGTTTATTGAAACACATATCCAAATTGTCAGGCATAACTCGAAAACCGGTGCCATGATCATGTAATCTGCCATCAGGATATTGCCCCAATCGTATATCTATTAGAATCTGGCCACTAACTAAAAGTTCGATGAAACGAGGAAAACTAAATCCAGACATAAGCCAGGCTTCATTATAGTGAAATTCTTCAGCTCTACCCCTTCCCCTACAATCTGCTTTGACATATAACAAATTTTGAGGATATTTTCGATTAAAGGCTTTTTCTAGATCAATACTGTTCCAATATGGCGTCGGGAGATCTCCATAATCATCATGAACAAGTTCGATTCGTGTTCTTTGTACTAGCACTATAAAGGCAGGCTTACCATATAGGTTATTTTTTGATACAGCATTTACGGTAGTGTGTAAGACCTTTTTCCCATGCTTTGCAGGATGACCGAATTTTTCAACTAGTTGCCTATTGATTCTAGACGGCAAAGGAGCCTTTGTAAAAAGTGTAAGCATGCTTGCAGAACCCTTTCGGCCGGATTTTAATTCTGTTTGATACCCATTGGGGCCCGTAAAATTATTCTCTTGAACTCCTAATAGATCTTCTAATGTTTTACCTATACCCGTATTACCTGTTCTGTGAGTTTGGATAAATCCTTGTTTCTTTAAAACAGGTAATTGATCTGCTAGTTCACTGTATTGTTGTAAGAGTCAACACCTCATTATAATGACAGTCTCACGTGTCATGGTCTTTCCAGTTTCATTTGTAATATTCTCGGGGGCATTCTTTGATGGCATGGATTTGTTTGGGATATCTCTGTATATTACAGAATCTGTAGAAAAATTGTATTTTTTCCCAAATTCCATTATTATCTCATCGGTAGGAACCACAATGCGTCTTACTGTACGATTGGCAACTACAAAACATGCATGGCTTTTATCAGGAATTAGATTTTGAGATATTTGTTCCATGCACCTATCCAAATCTACAAAAAATGCATAGACCTCTTTGCTTCGATGGGGGGATTTTCCGTTGCCAAGCTTGATATCATTTTTGTGTATTTTATCTAATGTTTGATTTAGTATATCTGAGCCAAGATCATCTAAATCATCATATGTTTTTCCACCCAATCCAACTTTGTCTACTTGGACAACTTGTTCATTTGGTAAATCCAGCCAATGACCCGAATGTCTAGAGAACTGCCCATAAGCAACCGTTGTACCATGATCACCGTATGGCGGAGATGTAACTACCAAGTTGACTTTATCATCATTGAGTACATGAGGTATTTTTGCAAAGTTAGATGAGATTTCTCTAGAATCGCCCAGAATTGTGTATGCAGTGCCAGATGGGTTTGCCTCAAGTAGGTCATTCATTCGTTTTATGTTGCTAATTGCAATATTTGTAAAGATGGCTATTGGTTCTGGTTCAAATTTGAATCGATCATCTTCAGATAATCTATGTATCTTCCATGCACTGTTTCGTTGATAGCTAGATTTACGAATTGTCAATGATAGACATATTTTGAAAAAATCTAAAACATTTGCATCTGTTATTTTGTATATGTTGTGTTTTAAGATGGCAAGTGTTTTTAGTATACCTGGGTTAAACCACCGTGCAAGATCATATGATTCAGGAAGGTATTTGGAATAGTCTTGTTTACGCAAAGAAGATTTATTTGATTTGTTGAGGATGTTAGCTAATACTCTGTTCAGATTTTTTGTAATAACTGTGGTCTTGACTTTGGAGAGCAATATGGCAAAGGGGTTTATGTCAAATCCTATTGCATTATTACCCTGCAGTATAGATTCCAGGAGCACCCCTCCAGAGCCCATAAAGGGATCAAAAACAACGTCCTTTTTGTGGGTAGCATATTTTGAAATTATCTTTCTTGCAATCTCCGGATGCATTCTTGCAGGATAAAGATGGATGGCGTGTGTATATTTTCTGGTACTGACATCCAAGAAAGTCCATTCATCTTTTGATTTTCGTTTATGGATTAAACGGCTATTTAGGGTCTGTGTCATTATGTGGTTTTTAGTTTATGATTTTATAAAGATTCTAATTGATAGACATTACACCAGAACATAAATTTCAAGATCGCCATTTATTATATATCCTGATCTATATTTATCAAAATATCTTTTGTTTCTCAGACCCCAATTCTCATCAAGCTTTGATCGCTAATTCAAAAGGATTCTTTGCATAGATAATTTGTATGTGATCTCCTTCTTGAAATTCATAAGCATCTTCTAGTATAACTCGTAGTTGTTTTTCTGCATTTGATGAATCCAGTTTGCCATATGTCTTTATCATACAAAATATTGTGTTTTTACATTATTAGACTTTGGCATCATAAAAATTTCAGATAGTGGACCGGGAGGGATTTGAACCCTCGACCTTTGCGGGATACAATTCCTTACGCAGTGTGAGTGCGTCATCCAAACCAAGCTAGACGACCGGTCCAACTAGACTGCTCTGTGAGGGGTTTTTTATCTTTGCCATGATGTCATAATTACCCTGTCCTTTTCTATCAAACCACAAAGATAATTTTCATGTCATTGCAAGAATTTGATGCTCTAATTGACAAGATGCGTCTAGCCTACGAGTATGCAGAGAACCTAGG
>DAXZ01000089.1:2760-4808 GCA_002506665.1 Nitrosopumilus sp. UBA526
TTTGAAGAGTTTGACCCCGATACTGCAAGGACATTTGTACTGCAACATTATGCCAAGATAAGACCTGCAATTACAAACCAGAGACAGAGACTAGCTATTCTATGACCCTTACTTTTTGACGCCGAGATTTCTGTTCTTTAGCCGCAGGTATGGATTTCTGCACTTTCTGCACCGTGTTGCTCCAATATCGTTTCTGCATCCACATTTAAAACAGATTTTCATAACAAGGCGCGCCTGTTGCGCAATTCTCTTCTTTTCAGGATCTGTAACTGGCATCTAATTATTTACCCCACATCTCTCTCTTTTAATCTAATCGGATTTTTCCATCTTGCCTGCAAGCAGTACAGGAACCTCTGCAGGCCTTTTTGCCACAGGGATGTTTGCCCGATTAAACATAGACACCTTGGATTCTGCTGAACCATAGGTCCCCATCACAATTGCACCTGCATGACCCATTCTCTTCTCTTTAGGCGCCGCCCTGCCAGCAATGTATGCAACTGTCGGTTTGTTAAATCCCGTATCAATGATTCTTTGTGCTAGAATTTCCTCAGAGTCGCCACCAATCTCACCTACAACAACAAGTCCCTCCAAGTCTGAGATATCTTTTACCATCTCAAAGGCGTCTACTAGTCTCGTGCCGTTAATCGGGTCACCTCCTATTCCAATTGTAATTGACTGTCCAAACCCAGAGTTTGTAAGGGCATCAGATATCTCATAGAGTAGTGTCCCACTTTTTGATAGTACTGCAATCTTTCCTGCCTTAAATGGAGTAGGTGGCATGATTCCAATCTTTATCAGTTCTGGAATCATGATTCCGGGCGTGTTGGGGCCTATAACTATGGCATTTTTTTCTTGGGCAAGCTCTAGTGTCTTCATGGTGTCTCGAATCGGCACATGTTCTGGAATTGCAACTAGCAGTTTTATTCCTGAATTTAGCGCGTCACTTGCTGCTGACAAAAAGAACTTTGCAGGAACAAAGATAATTGAGATCTTGGCATGTGTGGCATCAACTGCCTCCTGCATTGTGTTGTAAATTGGTATCTTGTCTTCAAATTCTAGTCCCCCCTTGCCTGGGACAACACCTGCAATGATATTGGTGCCATACGATATCATCTGTCTTGTGTGAAGCGAGCCGTATGCACCGGTAATTCCCTGAACTATTACAGCCTTGTTCTCATAGTCAGAGTCCCCTGGCATTCCCCTTAGCAATCCAAAGATATCTGTCATTTTTTTATTCCCATTACAGCGGCATTGATTGCCTCCTCAACAGAGTCAAAGATGTTGGTTCTAGAGCCCTGAAGCATCTGTTTTGCCTTGTCTGACTCGGTTCCCTTTAGTCTTGAAAATACCGGCAGATCAATTAGATTATTCTCATACGCCTTTAGAAACGCCTCTGCAACGACCGTGGTCTTTACAATCCCGCCATAAAGGTTTACAAGAATTCCCTTTACCCGGTCTAGCTTGCTTATCAGAGTGAGCGCCTCATATACTGACTCTGCCGTAGCCCCGCCGCCCACATCTAAAAAGCATGCAGGCTTGCCGCCATTATCAGACAGCATGTCTAGTGTTGACATTACTAGTCCCGCACCGTTTCCAACGACGGCAATGTCTCCATCAAGTTCTACAAGTGAGAATCCGCTCTTTTCTGCCTGCTCCTCGATAGCTGTCTTTTCCTGGTACTTTTGCAGCTCGTCATGCCTGAAATTGCTGTTATCGTCAGTTACAAACTTGCCATCAAGGGCCACAACTGAATCGTCTTGCATGATTGCAAGCGGATTGATCTCCACTAGCTCGGCTTCTTTTTCAATTACAAGCTTTGATAATTTTTTCAATGTGTCAATAAATTGCTCCGCAGTATTTCCCTCTAACCCCATTCCTGTTGCAACATTTTTTGCAAGCTCGTCTGATACATGTCCTAGTCCCACCTCTTTGATTATCTGGTTTTTTACTGATTCAATCTCGACTCCGCCCTCTGATGATGCAATAACAGTATAGCATCTCTTTGAGCGATTCAAAAACAGTGACAGGTATAGCTCCTTTTTTACATC
>DAXZ01000034.1:0-1681 GCA_002506665.1 Nitrosopumilus sp. UBA526
GCCAGACCCCGGGTTCCAGTAGAACAAGCCGGACTGCTAAGTGGCGGTGTAGTCATATTTGTCAACGGTGAGGAGGTACGGGACATACAGTTTGGCGTGGTACCGCACAGATTCACAAAGGATGCCGCCAAATCAGGAAATAATGTGTCCCATGGCGTAAACTATGTCTATCTGCCATCTACACTGTCCGGTACTGCCTCAGTGTATGTCTCTGAAGGCGACTTTGTCGAGTTTTTCTCTGTGGCAGACATGCATGGAACAATCGAGCAGTATGACCCGGGTTCAGGCAACCTGCGTTCTAGCAGCGGCACATCAGCTGCTAGTGTAACAATACATCGTGCAAGCATACTGTCTGATATTGCATTTGTGCCTCCCTCGGTATCTGATGATGCTGCGATATTTGATCTCATATATGCTGACAGCCCGACAATCAAGATGAGGGCCTCACCACATCTTGATATTATGCGGTCTAGTTTTGATAAAGACGATTTCATAGTACCTGGACGGATAGTAACTGATGCAAAGATTATCCCCGGCGGCGGGCGGGTGGAACTGACAGTTAGTCCGCCAATGACTGTACACAACGTATACGATGGTACCATATCCTACATAAAACCTGCCTATGGCGGGATAATCTCAATAACTGGCGGGCGCGGCTCTGAGATAGAGTCATTTGTGAATAGACCAATCCATCACTGCAACAACAATCCTCTGCCGCCATATGATAACATCAAGCTACATTGTATACCATGAATGTCATATTTTTTCTCTGTGTGTTCTCTATGATCATGGCTGCTATCTCGTTGATGTACGGCCAGCTAGAGTCCTTTGTGGTATTTGTGATATTCTTTGGAATATCAATGACTGCAAAAATCATTATTGCAAAACCCACAGATATGAATTCCTTTGTAATTCACACCATACAAAGAAATAATCTTTGCAACAAGCTTGGACTGTTCTTTGCAGGTATATCTATACTGGGCATATTGTTTAGATATGAGCAAAAACAGCTCAAGGCAAAGATACCATATACGGGCCGAGTAATTGATGACAAACTATTTGTAATTAATACTGCACTTTTTACACTATTATCCCTTCTCATCACAGGTGTTGCAGTTGTTATAATTGTAATAGTTTATCAAGTGGTATATGTGATACCTCTGGTTTTGTTGCCGTTTCTGATTCCGATACTTGGGCCCCTGGTACTAGAGATGAGGACAAATGACAGACGCTCAAGGTCATCCCGGGAGTTTCTTGCATTTCTGACATATGCTAGTATAATTCACACTGTCAACAAGACCATGTTCTGGACTTTTTCCTCCCTGAGTAACAGTGACATGTTTGCCGAGTTCAAAAACGATGCAATGATAATACTGAGGTTTGCAAAGGGTGGCGGGATAGAGGAGAGCACATCTATCATTCGTATGGCAAAATACCACCCAAATGAGAATATCAAGCGATTTTTGCAAAAGTACGTGTCATACATTGATACCAATACTACGCGGCTTGGAAGCTATGTAGAGCAGATACGAGACGATTCTCTAGAGCAGACAATCAGCAAGATATTGTCCTACACCAATACTGCAAACATGGTATTTTTCATGGGAACCATGATGGTCTCTATACTCCCAACAATGCTTACAGTGATGGCGTTTCTTCCAAGCTCAAATGTAGACGTGTC
>DAXZ01000034.1:1813-4561 GCA_002506665.1 Nitrosopumilus sp. UBA526
GAGTCACACAATGCAGACGCTGAGATTCCAGACATGTTAGACTATGTGGCAGAGCAGAAAAAATCCAAGGGCAACATGATGGAGATATTTCGGGAATATGCCGCACTAGATGGTGTCTCGGCTCCAATCAAAAAAATATTACATTCCATAATATCTGAAATTGTAATC
Organism: Nitrosopumilus sp. UBA526; assembly: GCA_002506665.1. Classification (GTDB taxonomy): domain Archaea; phylum Thermoproteota; class Nitrososphaeria; order Nitrososphaerales; family Nitrosopumilaceae; genus Nitrosopumilus. Next base: position 1,982 of record DAXZ01000034.1, read on the forward strand.
TGCGATGCCTATGATGCATTTTATGGGAACAGAAAGTTTCCAAGCAAGACCGTCCAGTTTGTCTTTTTTATGCTGCATGCGATATATCAGCACGGGGGTGGAACGTACGAGACACTTGTCGGAATGGCCCACTCGATCCGAAAAATAGTTGAGATAAAGACAAAGTTTGTCGAGTCTGTAAGGTTTTCTGCATTACTGATGGTAATATCGCCGCTAATCTTTACGTTCTCTGTGATGATGATATCTTTTATGACCTTTGGCGTGCCAGAACCCGCAGAAGGGGCAATCGCATTAAACATTACTGCAATCAGGTCTGCTGACATTGACAGCGTGGTCGAGTCACTAAAGCCTGTAACACTTGTCATCGCCATAACCGGAGGACTCGGGGTATCTAAAACCGTACACTACTCTTTTCTAAAGACACAGTATCTGTTTTTGGCAACTGTTGTGTCATCTGCATGTCTGTTTTTCTGGGAGAGCATATTTGGCGTGATGCAGTCACTTGTGTAAATACCGGCACCATTTGGTCTATTTGCTGGGTTATTGTAGCATATTGTAGTATTTTCACTACATTTATTAGTAATACGGTACTGTACCGTAATGAAGTGTCAAATCTGAGACATCCAAATTCAAAGAACTCGAAGATACCAGACAGAGATGCCAGTGATAATATTTACAGTAAACATATTTCAAAGATCAGTTCTAGTTTTGAGGATGTGTCTTGATGTCAGTTAAGATATCGCGGCATGACTTGAAGATATTACTAGAACATCTTGCCGGTACAGCCAAGCTTGCAAGACAGCTGCGTTTCTTTCTTGCAGAAGAAAGAGATGACTATTACTTTTACGGGACAAAGCCCCTTTGTGCACAATATATCGTAGTTGCAATACATCAACTAGGACATGTATGCCCTGCCCTAAAGAAACACCACTCTTTATGCGAGATAATCAGAGGTGTGTACAATGCTGGTATACAGACTCGACAGCAATCAATATTTTTGTATGGGAGAGACAGAACATGACCATACCATATTCTCATGTCTTGTACAATATCAATCGCTCTGATCGTTTCATGCAGTGTCGTCAAAGTACTGTTGGCACGGGTAAACCGACCATCCAATGCTGCATCTTTTTGAGACTGGCAGGATTTTTAAAACACCTGTGGACGAGCAAGACAACTAGTGAAAATGTACATCCATCACATATCATAAAGATGACAACATGTAACGACACAGAGGGGAGTACATGACTTGCTGTACTGACCAAAAATTAGTATACACAGATACTGATGTTGTCTGCTCAAGCTGTGGCATAATATCTGATGATATAATAGAATCTGCACCAGTATCTCAAAAGAGCAAGGTCATTGCATGTGACGAATCCAGGATGGGAAGCGCAGATATATGTCCATCATCCATACTGCACTCAAAAAAACACCGAAACATACTAGAATCAAGACAGAATCCGTACGAGAAAAAACTCTTTGACTGCTGCACAGACCTGGGAATCAACCACAACTGCACTAGACGGGCACTCTACTTGTTTCGTGCCATTTTACATACAAGAAAGATTCCCCTTGGAATTGCGGCATTTTTTGTAATATTTCAGACCTGCAGAGAAAACAACGTCTTGATGAAAAATGATACTATCATATCCTCAGTATTAGGGTGCTTTTCATTAAAGAGAACGATAAGGCCAAAGAGGGCGATATTTGTGGCAAGGTCAGTCCTGCTTGATGCCAAAAAACAGATACCACTTTGCAGACCTGATGATACTGACTCTGTACATCTCAGAAAGATTGATTCCGAGGTACTGAGGCGCTGTGCCCTGAGACTCTCTGATATGAGTAATGGCGTACAAACCGCAGTCAATGTCATAGAATGTATGGGAGTTGATGCACCATAAAGACACAATATATCAAGCCATCACTTGTACGAAAACCAAAGTTTGTAACATCCGTGATGGATAAGGGTACGGCCGATGATATCTATCAGGACATGCTATCTGGCAATGCAAAGAGATACTATGTCATTACGGTAAGTGCCGGCTCTAAACATGTGGCAGTTGATAACATTGGCATACTTGATGCCGCAATAAAGGCAAAGATACCAAAGATTCGGGTGATAAATCTTGGCAAGGCAGACCCGCTCCTTACACACATTGAGATATCTTCCAACAAGGAGACGGTAAACCCCGTACGTGTGGCGCTTGCAGTCCATTCCATCAAAGATGACATGCCGGAAATATCGCTAAACTCGTACCTGCAAAAGGTTCTAGCAGTCGAGTTTGATGATACCATAATGGAACAGCTTGCAGACATGATTGACTACATATTTGAGGCAGGCATAAAACAGCCCCCTCCTCTATCATACTTTGCCGCACTATCAAAGCTTGATGATACAATGCAAAAGACTGCAATTGCAAAGACACAGATTCTCTGCCAGGAACTAAAGCAGCGATATTTTGTGTGGCCAAACACACACGTCTTTAGTTTAATGTTATTTGAGCGACAAAATACGGCTCCAAAGTTTTCTGAATCTGCATCAAAAGACATTACTGAATTTAACTGCAAGGGCTGTGG
>DAXZ01000034.1:4719-6643 GCA_002506665.1 Nitrosopumilus sp. UBA526
TATCGCCAAATACAGAATTATCTGATACTCGCACTCTGTGTAATATCTGCAATACATGTCGGCATTGCATCATACGAGTTGTATCTCTTTTGTGGCATGGTGTCAGCAATGCTTGGAATAGTTCGACTAGGCGGGGTATTCAAGACCTCTGACTGGCTTGTTACATCTGCACTATTTGCATTTGCACTGCCCCTTGGGATTCATGTATCTATATTTGCAGTCTTGCTTGGGTTTGCATCATCTGTACTTCATCATGCTGTGGTGTGTCTAGGTGCAAACCTGAGGCGTGACCCATTTCCTGACGTACAGTCCATGCGTGGAACCAAGATTCTTGCAATGATTTGTTGCAAAAAAAGACAGGCAACAGACAGGTTTGCATATCCTGCTGTATCTACAAATGACGGTGTACTGACTTTTGATATTAATTCTGGCGTGAGGGCAAAGAGCATTGACTATACAAAAAAGTGTCCGTATGTAATACCATCAATTCCTATCATAACTCACATGCTGGCATCCTTTCTGATCGTATCTGTGTTATTTTTGCAAAATATAATCCATGAAACCACATGACAGACAATCTTGTGTGGTACGACTCTAAACCAAAGTCTGACTTTGAGGATACAAAGTCTGTAAAAACCATATCCCTGTTATCATCCGTATCATACTTTGGAATCATCCTGCACAAAAAGAATTCCGAGCTGCTTTTGTACCTTGGCGCAAAAGAATCTGAATCGCACCACATTGTATCAATTCCAGAAATAACATCCATTCCTTGCAACACACCATGCATACCTGCAGATATTACACTGATGAGACTCGGACATGACTATATCCATCCTCTATGTAGTGCCATAGAACCATGCAAGATATACCGACAGTCACCAGTACTCTCTGACTTTGTGTTTGGTATAGTGGGTAGGCGGGTTGATTCGCAAATAATACGATCACGGGCAAAGTCATTTCTTGCAAAGAGGCAAAATGCAAGGCTGCAAAACGACATTACAAAGCCTGTACTATGGAAGCTAGAGCAAAACTCTTTTTTTGTAACATCCATATTCTTTTCATCCAAGAATACACTCTCATTTCTCTCTAGTGTAAACTTTACAAACAAGCTGTCCGTGCCAAATTCTTTGATTCCTGCAAAGAATACGCATGCAATCTCTATCCTGAATAATCCGCCAAGACTGTCCTGGCTTGGAGGTGCAAAGACGCCGGTTCTATCGTTGACAGAGTGCGCATCTGTACTGTCTCTGCCTAGCTTGATGTTTGGTCTTGAGATGAGGCCAGGTACCGACAAGACTTTTTCAAACATTCACAGTACTGAGGATCCTGCTGACTTTTTCTCTGATATTTTGGGCAAGAGATAATGGGGAATTTTTTCCACAAGGACTCGGCGGCATTTACTGCACTACAAAAACTATCTAATGGCAATACCTGCAATCACAAACAGAGATGGCAGCTAAGAAAACGCAATCTGATAAATCATAATAATACCTTGACCATACACGGCAAGACGGTTTTGTATGCCGGAATACTTGGGATTACTGTTGTGTCATTTAAGATACTGGCACTGTGTTATGTGCACAAAAAATCACAGACAGGCAAAAGCGCACATCCCGTATTTTACAAGCTAGTAGAATCCTTCTTTGGTGATAAACCAACTAGTAACATGTATGCGTGCATAAGACACTTGATAGACAACAATTTTGTAAAAAGACACTACTGCCAGCACATTGCAATCACGGACTTTGCATATGACACTCTGAGACAGTATGACGGCGATATTGTGGAGATTGAAAGCACCTTTGAGTATTGAAAGTCTCGTATATGGTATCACACTAGTTATTTGTGCCGGCATAATACTGCGTATCAAAAGACGCAAAAAACCTCAAATCTCAAAACCCAAACCTGCTGACACAACACA
>DAXZ01000034.1:6688-8986 GCA_002506665.1 Nitrosopumilus sp. UBA526
TGACAGGCAAAATATTGGGATATTTGGCGAGATTGGTTCTGGCAAGACCTCTGTCCTGCGACTATTAATAATGCAAGATATAATACGCAAGACGGGATTTCTCTTGATAGACCCCCACCGTGAGTTTAGCCGGGAAATTCTCTCCATGATTCCAAAAAACATGCAAGACAAGGTGGTGTATGTATCGCTTGCATCCCTGTACCAGTTTGGCAAGACCGTATGTATCAACCCGCTGGAGGCAAATACCGAGCACGAAAAGTACATCAGAACTGCAGGATGCATAGACAATCTAAAGCAGTACTTTTCTGATGGCTGGGGTCACAGGCTAGAGACCATACTGCGAAACATGATAAACCTGGTAATGTCTACCCCGGAGACATTCAAATTTTTGGATATAATCTCCATTTTATTTGACAAGAACAAGCGAAACCGCTCACTGCAAAAGTGTCCACTGGCCGAGGTCAGAAACTTTTGGACAAATGTCTTTCCAAAGTTTGCACCAGAAGCTGCTGGCGCCATATACAACAAGTTTGACAAGATAATAAACACGCCTCCGATTGCGGCAATTTTCTCATCTGCAGAATCAACCATATCTATACGAGAGATAATAGAGGACGGCAAGATTGTAATCGTTGATCTGGGTTCTGCTGCAACCATAGATATCATAGAATTTATGGGAACACTACTCATCAACATGTTCAACCTTGAGAACAAGATACGCTTTGATCTCGGGGATTCAAAAAAGACCCCTTTCAACATCTACATTGACGAGGTACACATGTTTTCCCCCGGTGTCATTCGTGAGCTGCTAAATAATGTCAGAAAGTACAACATGAAGGTAACTGTGGCCACCCAGTCAATCAAGGTACTTGACAATGACCTGGCAAACGAACTCGATGACTTGTTTCGTTGCATGATAATGTTCCGGTGTGACTATGATACTGCCAGGCTCTTGGCACGAAACCTTCCACTTGATGAAGATGATTTGTCGCAGCTGGGATTTCACAGATTTGCCGCATTCTCACAGGGACTTGAGCGGGTCTCAGGCATAGGCAAGACCAGGCACATTGAGATTCCCTCAAGGTGGCAAGACGTTGCAAGAAAGAGCTTGGACAGATACGGCAAGGAGATGCCTGCAGAACTATACTCTTTTGTAGCCAGAAATGACAGCATAATGCCAAAGATATCACCACTGGAATACTTTGTGCTAAATTTATTATACCTGCGTAGACGTGATATGAGCCGTGATGAACTTGTATCAGTTAGCATGCGAAAATTTGGCATTGATGAGAGAACAGTAATTTCTGCATTAATTGACTCGCTGTTGCAACACTATCAGTTTGTCTCAAGAAATACCGTATACTGTGATGGCAAAAACCAGTATGATACAAACACCTTTTTTGCAATCACACAGCTTGGACTAGAATCAATCTATTCGAGGGCCTATGCGGGACCTGGTGCCGGAGGCGAGCTGCACACAAGGGTGATATCTGCTATTGCAGACATGCACACAGGCCAGTTCCATTACTGCATTCCTGATCTGGCAGATACCGGAGGGAGGCGTGCAGACCTGGTAATCTATGAATTTCAATCATCTGACAGTCGGAGTATCAGGGACGGCTCGATAAATCATACCATGTGGTCTGAGGATGTCATAGCAGTAGAAGTAGAGACTGATCCCACAAAACACAAGAGGCAGATATATGTAAACTATGACAAAAACGCCTCCCGCGGAATGCATGTGTGGTTTGTGGTGTTCTCACAAAGACACAAGGACTATATCATATCTGCATTGGCAGATGACGGCATTAAAGCAGAGTCGTATCACGTTATTGTAATAGACCCAAAAACTGTTGATATGAAAAACCTCCCAGAAAATTCTGATGGTAGCGCTGCAGACCGCGCAAACCATAATGCATCTCAGATGATGACACACATCGGGTCTCTGCAATGTACTGCAGAGCCAAGCTGTGTGGAATCACAAAGTATACCGCCTGACAGTGTGAAACCTCCTAGTGTACAGTCTGATGTTGTAGATTATACAACTATGGGGGACGACACACTAAAGCAGTTTCTTGATAGCGAGACTTTTCCTGACTTTGCTGCAGTACGTGCAGTCTTAAAGTCACGTGGATATGTGGTGAGACGAAAAAAGTATGGCGGTGTGACTATCTACAAGTTCAAGCATAAATAATGACTAAATAATATTACACAACCATGATGAGGCAACAATAACAGACAAACTGGAAAAGATAACAGAGTATGGGGCATTATGGTAGTGTTATCTAACCCAACATC
>DAXZ01000041.1 GCA_002506665.1 Nitrosopumilus sp. UBA526
TTTAACTGAAACAATCTCCCTATACTCTATCTGATTCTGAACAAAGTATTCTTTGATTATCTCCCATCTCTCCTTGGTTCTAAAATAATCGTCTTGTCCGCGGATTATTACCGGCTGAACATTTGACTGTCTCTCCCAGGCCATGACTCCGTTATGTGAGGCCTCTATGACGTCTTCGGTAAATGCATGCTTTTTTGCATTCTCTTGTAATGAGTTCTTGAATCTGACTGCCGCTGACTGTAGTCCAAAAGGATAATAGATCATGGGATTGCCTGTGATCCAACTTGCCAATGCAAGTGAGGGGTTGGTGTCAGTCAGATTCAAAGATCCGACACTTTCTTTGAGGTCATCTAACTCTGAGAGTGAATCAACAATGTATTCTCTGTCAATTGCTAGCGTGGAGTATAGAACCCTTAACATGGAATAAAGATATGACGTAAAGGATGCTCTAGGGGAATGGTACTGGGTAATTATTCTATGCTCGATATTATTTCTTGTACAATATTTTTGCATCTTTCCACCTGAGGAAAACGCAATTATCTTGCACCTTGTCTTGTGCGCAGCTTCTAGACTAGCTAGGGCTTCGGCAGTATTTCCTGACACACTTGTCACAACAACTAGTGTTTCTGAATTGACAGTATTGGGCAACAAATATCCCTTGACGACATTTACATGAATCTTTGTCTTTGAAAGAATAGCTGCAAACACGTCTCCGATGGTACCTGACCCCCCCATGCCTGCAAATATTATGTGGTTAACATTGCCAAACTCGGCACTGTCATCTCTAGACTCGAATGACTCTCTTGCAATGCTAGACCATTTATCATAAATTTTATGCATTCCTGATATATCATGCTCTTCTAGCTCTGACTTTAACAATACAGAGTATGCCTCTGACCACAATAAAATATCTATCTCAATTATCAAAGTACAATTCTCTAATACCTGTCTCTAGTTTGACATGAGGCGATCCTAGGTCTCTGCCGGTATCCGAGATATCTGCCTGACTGTACCGTATGTCCCCCTGCCTTGCCGGCAGATATTTGATGCCGATGCCTGCTCCTGATTTTGCAATCATCAGTTCTGCAAGATCTTTGATTGTTGTTGTTTGTCCGCTTGCAACGTTGTAAACTCCGCTTAGGTCATTTATCTTGAGAACGGAACTGTAGATTGAATTTATCACATCTGTTATTGCAACAAAATCCCTTGTTTGACTGCCGTCCCCAAAGATCTCTAACGGTCTTGAGTGTAAAATATTCTCAGAGAACTTTGTTATTACTCCGGCATATTCATCTGACTGGCCTGGCCCGTATATGTTAAAGAATCTCAAAATTACATGATTCATCTCTGCAGAATGTTCCCTGATTAATTTCTCCATCTGCAGCTTGCTCTTGCCATATGGTGAGACTGGCACCGTATTGGATCTCTCAGCCGAGTTCTCACCTGTCTTTCCTTCTCCATAGACTGCAGCAGACGATGCGGCGATCAGATTTTTCACACAGTTTTTTTTACAGGCATCTAGGAGATTCCGTGTGCCATCCACATTCACTCTAAACGTCTCTAAGGGGTTCTTTACTGACTCTGATACTGAGATCTTTGCTGCTAGATGAACCACTATATCTTGGTTTTTTAATGCACAATCAATATCCGAGGGTTCTGTAATATCACCTGCTATTAGTTTGGCCCCGTCATACAACAAATCTGATATGGATTCCCTGGCAGAATTTGCAAAGTTATCAAAGATGATGACTCTGTGTCCTTTCTCCAAAAAAAGCCTGACTAGATGCCTTCCAATAAAACCCGCCCCTCCGGTAACTAGAATATTCACGTGCTTGACCATGTCTTTATAATTACAGTTGATTTTTAAAAAGCCTCGCTTGATACCAGTCATGACAATGCCTGATTCCCTTAGGACAGTCGAATTCAAAGACAACAAGGTAATCATGATAGACCAAACAAAGTTACCAACCAAGCTTGTCTTTGTGGAATATGACGATTTTAACGAGGTGGCACATGCCATACGAACCCTCATAGTTCGGGGTGCGCCAGCAATCGGCGTCTCTGGGGCCTTTGGACTGGCATTGGCAGCACTGCAAAGCAATGCAACTGTTCGTGATGAACTGCTATCAGATTTAGAGGATGCACGCAAGGTTCTCTTTGAGACAAGACCCACTGCAGTAAATCTGGGCTGGGGACTAGAAAAGATTATGAGTGTTGCCAAGACCGGAGATTCCGCAGACCAGATAAGAGAACTAGTAATATTTACTGCAAAAAAGATGGCCGATGACGACATTAAGATTAACAAAGCTCTGGGAAAGCACGGTTCTGTCCTACTTGATGATAATGATACCATCATGACTCATTGTAATGCAGGTGCGTTGGCCACAGTTGCATATGGTACAGCATTGGGGGTAATTCGAGCAACAAAAGAGAGTGGCAAGAACGTCAAAGTGATAGCTACTGAGACTAGGCCTGTCCAGCAGGGCTCTCGACTGACGGCCTTTGAGCTAAAACATGACGGGTTTGATGTAAGCCTAATTCCAGATACTGCTGTTGGTTATAGCATGGCAAACGGCCTCGTCGACAAAGTCATTGTAGGCGCTGACAGAATTGTAAGGACAGGCCATGTCTTTAACAAGATAGGAACCTATCAGGTGGCCATAATGGCAAAACGACACGGAGCTCCGTTTTATGTCGCAGCCCCGTTATCTACCATTGACATGCAAACACTGGCCAAAGATGTAATTATTGAGATGCGAAAAGCAAGCGAGGTGACAGGGGTAGGTGATATGAGGACTGCTCCAGATGATATCACAGTCATAAATCCGGCATTTGATATGACTCCGCCTGAACTGATTTCTGGAATTATTACCGAAAAAGGCGTGGTTATGGCTCCATATGAGGAATCAATCCCAAAATTATTTCAAGCTAATTAATAAAAAGTTTTTATTGTTTTTAAAACTGCCAATTACAGTATGAGTATCGTATCGGCACAAGCAATAGAGGATTCACTAAAGCAATGCATGGATCCTGAGGTGCCTCTAAACATTGTAGAGATGGGGCTTATCTATGGCATTGATGTTACCAAGGATAATGATGTCAATATCAAGATGACAATGACCACGCAGGGCTGCCCGCTCCATGAGACTCTGATACAAGATGCAACAAGATATGCCAAAAAGGTTCCGGGGGTAAATAACGTCAAGATAGACATTGTATGGGAGCCGGCATGGTCGATGGATAAGATGACTGAGGAGGGAAAAACAAAGATCAAAAACATGGGCATCGGCATGAATACGCCTGCGCCAATCAACTATGAGATTGCACTGCCTCAGGGAGTTGGAAAACTAGTGCAACAAGAGGACGGCTCGATGGTTCTTGCAAACGAACATGAGCAGGGGTTTATGGTAAACCAGGCAATCGTTGATTTTTGGAAGTCCTGTAATGGACAACGCAAGGTCACAGAACTAGTTGGGCTCTTTGCACAGCAGACAGGAATGCAAAGAAACCAAGTCGAAAAGGAGGTCATGCAGCTGCTCGGGCAGTTACGTGATGGCGGACTGATAGCAATTGCAGGACAGCCTGATGCGCCAAACGTCGAGTTTAAAAAATAATTCTAAAAGACATAGCTCGAACTAGCACCGTCAAAGTTTATGGTAACACCTGTCATGTACTTTATGTCATTCTCAACTATTGCCTTTACAAAGTTTCCAATCTCTTCGGGTTCTCCCAACCTCTTCATGGGTATCGTCTCTTCAAATTCTCTCATGTCTTTTAGCAACTCTAGGGTTCTGTCGGTGTTGATAAAGCCCGGTGCAATGTTTATGCAGCTAATATTATTTCTGGCATATTCCTTGCTTAGTACTTTGAAAACCTCGCTGAATGCGGCACGATACGCTGATGAGATTATCAGCTTTGCGTTTGGCTCTTTTATCACAGCAGAACTGATAAGAAAGATATAACCTCCGTCATTGATCTTTATGTTTTGCAGTATGGTGCAAAAACCCACAAACAGTTGGTTATGGTACAGATTCCAGTCATCTTGTGTTATATCTGAGAACTGCTTTGGGGCCGGCCCTCCGGTGTTTAAGACAAGAATATCTGTCTGATCATGATTTTTTAGAAAATCCCTTACGCTGTCCAAATCCGAGGTATCAATATCCCCACTTGATGCCGCAAAGACATCGATTCCTATTGTTTTTAGGGCGTCTGCGATAGCTCTTCCTATTCCACGTGAACCGCCAAGAACAATTGCTCTAGTCATGTCATATTCAGATAACATGATAATTAAATTTCTTTTTATCAGATAATGATTCCCTCAAGCATTCGAGTCCCGGATCTCTTTTATCTCTGTGATGGTACCTAGCACAGAATCCATCTTGACTATCGCCTTCTTTTCGTCCCATCCTAGTGCGACATACCAGTCTCCTGCATCATCATGATATTTGGTCTCTAGTGTCTTTACAACGTCTGGTTTGACATCATACTTTTTTGCAATGCCTGAGATGGCAAGTGCAACGGCATCGTCTTTCTTTTCTAGCCGTCTCTTCATCAGTCCTATTCCGGGGCTCATGGCCATCTGTACAGTATTCCGTCTAATTATAGTTAATTCATAAGACCAGTCACAACTGATAAAATTACCACATTTCAAATATAACCCAAATGTGTAAATCTAGCATATGAGACTAATTCAAAGACTTGGAAATTCCGTACTTGCAAAGTCTAGCACGCTTGTCGCACTCGTGTCTGTCTTGGCAGTACTAGGACCAATCATAATTGTTTCAGCAGGATTCTGGGATGCCATCTCTCATCTTCAGCAGGAGCCGGAATTCTTTTGGAGCTATGCTCACATTGTAGTATATTCTGGTGTCTTTATGACTAGCGGTGCGGCAGTCATGGGTGGCATACTGCTGGCTCAAAGACAGGTTCGCGGTTCCCTCAAAACTGGAATCAAGCTAGTCATTGCCGGTTCGCTAATACAGGTCATCTCGGGATTTGGAGACTCGGTATCCCATGATCTCTTTGGAATTGACGGACTAGTCTCGTGGTCCCATCAGCCCCTTGAACTCGGACTAGTACTTGCATCCTTGGGTGCAGTACTGATATTAAAAAACAGGGGGCACACAAAACTCGGCGCGTTTCTTCCCTTGGCAATCATTGCGTTCTTGTTCTTTACAACCTGGCTTTTATTCAACATAGTGCTGATATTTGGACACACCGTCCAATGCATTCCAGTCTATGAGATCTTTTCTTCGGGCTGTTCTATACTATAGTCACTTATCTTTACATATGATGCTATCATCATAATGACTGCGCCTACCAGTATCATGACCCCCGGTACTGTCATCTCTTTAGAGTTTGTATCGCCGAGTTCAATGCGCAAATCAACTATATTTGTTGAGATGTTTGTGACTCTGAGTGTATGTATGCCACCCTCATTAAAATCAAAGTATCCCACTGACATCTTTGTCTGCACCCTTTGTTCTTGTATTATGTTGTCCCTGGCATCCAATATCTGAACAAATATCTCCTCTCCTGAAAATTCAGGAATATAGAACTTGAAATATCCAATACCTTCACCACCAAGTTCCATGCTTACCTCAAAGGAGCCTGACTGTTTTAGCAAGACTGTATCGTGTATCTTTTGAGTCTCGACAAAGATCAAAGATGTCCAGACCATCCCTATGACAAGCAACGCTAGTCCAATCTTAAATGGAGAGACTCTCATCTTATATTCTGAGATCACTTGCTTTATAATTTAAAGGGCTCGGAGGGCTTCGATCCCTCGACCTAGCGGTTCGAAGCCGCTCGCACTATCCGGGCTGTGCAACGAGTCCAAACAAGTAGGAATTTAACAGGCCTAAATATCTGTCTAGATACTTTGAAAGTATCCAAAAAGGTCATAGGTGTCGAGTATGCAATTCGAGACATAGTCCTTGCTGCCAAAAAAGTAGAACAGAAGGGAATCCGGGTCGACTATCTTAATATCGGCGATCCAGTCCAGTTTGGCTTTCAGCCCCCTGATAACGTAAAACAAGCCCTCATTGATGCAGTAAACAACGGCAACAACTTTTACTCTACCTCCGAAGGTCTCTTTGAACTACGCAAGGCAGTTGCCAGAAAAGAAAACGCCAAGGGCCTCTCACTAGAACCTGATGATATACTAATTACAAACGGCGTCTCAGAAGGACTTGACATGGTAATCTCCTCGATAGTAGAGGAAGGCGATGAGGTGCTCTTGCCAGGTCCCTACTATCCGCCATATGCCTCCTATGTAAGGCTGCACGGCGGAATCCCCGTCGAGTTTGCAGTAGACCTTGAGAACTCGGCTCCTTATATCGATGACATTAAATCCAAAATAACCCCAAAGACTGTGGCAATATGTCTTATCAGTCCAAACAACCCTACAGGTGTCGTGTTTAATGAAAAGTCGCTTCGAGAACTAGTAGATATTGCAGACCAGCATGATCTCTATATTATCTGTGATGAGATCTATGATCAAATAGTCTTTGATGATAAATTTGTAGGCATTGGCAAGATAGCAGGGGACTCGGCTGTAATCATTCTTAACGGGTTCTCCAAAGTACACCTAATGTCTGGTTGGCGAATAGGCTACATTGCATTGAACCCGTCACCAAAACTTGATGCATTACGTGAACATCTCCCAAAACTGGCAAGAGTCCGGATTGCAGCTAGTCTTCCTGTACAGTATGCCGCCCTTGAATCACTCCGCGGCCCTCAGGACTATATTGCCAAGTTTGTCTCAGAGATCAAAAAACGAAGGGACTTTGTCGTCAAACGACTCGATGAGATGCCAGGACTGTCATGTCCCACCCCCAAAGGCGCATTTTATGCGTTTCCAAAGATCACAGACAACAGGTTTGGAACTGACAAGGAGTTTGTTATGAAACTATTAGAGACCAAAGGCGTACTAGTAGTTCACGGTTCCGGGTTTGGCAGCCAGTATGGAAGCGGACACTTTAGACTGGTCTATCTTCCTGATCTTGGCGTGCTGGAATCAGCAATGAACAAAATTCAAGAGTTTGTCAGTCAATAGTTCCAGACTGAGAACTTTGTAGGAGTTATCTCTATTATGCAGTCCGTATCATCAAGCAGTTCTCTAGCTGCCCGGGTATCTGGTGTTTTGTAATACCTTGCAAGAATCTTTTTTGCAATGGTTCTAACCCTCCTCTTCTCTGAGATTAGCTCAGCAGTCCCCTGTCCCATGACTCCGTATATGCCTGGTGCATTGACTCCGACGTCCACACAAAAAGAGACATGTCTGTTTCGTTTCACATTTCTTGCCTTTTGGGTCTTTGTGTTTGTTCCGATATGAAACCTCTTTGTGCTGTATCTGTACCAGACAGGCACAATGTGTGGAACCTTGTTCTTGCCAAGTGTTGCCAACCGCAGTATCTTTTGCTCCCTTAGAAACTCGTCTCTCTTACTCATGTCTCTTAAATCCCAACACTATCATAAAGATACCAAAGCCTAGCATTACTACGGATACCTTTTCGTTTGTAAACTCGGCATTAAACAGAAACTCTTCAACAAAATCTATGCCCCATATCAGCAACTGCTGAATTAAAACTATGCCGCCCATGATGCAAAACATTGTCCCTATTGCTGTAAACCAATTTCTGCCTCGCCTGTAATATTGCTTGTTCATAAGACCTTAAACGATCTTTATCCCCGGATTCTTCATCTTGTTTCTAATCATGGCATTTAGCAGCAACGGTGTGGACATTTCTGCAAGGTATGACAACTCGACGGGTCCAAGATATATTGCCCTCAATCCTTCTATATTATCAATCAGGCCGTTGACTGTGTATACTGATTCCATATCGTCCCCGCAAACAAATATGTCATAATCTAGTGTTAGGGACAGATTGGCCAGCTTTTTCTCAGAGATGACATGAAATGCCGAGACCAACTTTGACCTGTCTTTCATGTGCTGTAAGACAAGCTGGTATGAGAATGGCTTGTTATCCTTTATTGAAACACATTCAAAGCCAACATCTGTCTTTGTCATTGGAACAATGGGGGACACTACAACACAGCTGTCCTTTATTTCCGGCAGTATGACAGAACATATAGAATCAATGTTCTCATACGGGATTGACAGAACTAGGACATCGCTGTCACTTGCTACTGTAAGATTATCGTTTCCAGTAATTGAGCCGTTTATGCTACCAAATGCTTTTTTTGCAAGGTCTGTATAATTTGCTGCTGATTCTGCCGCCCTTGTAGCATCCCTTGAGCCGATAATAACATCATTGTCATGTGACCACCTCAGGGCAAATCCCTTGCCCATTCCTCCGGTTCCGCCGATAATTCCAACCCGCATGATTATCTACCTGATAATGTTATTATTATCTCTATTTGAAAATCGATCAAATTGGGACAGATAATCTTTCTCAGACACGGACAGGCAACAAACAATGTTGAGAGAATACTGGCAGGACGAACAAAAGGCATTCAATTAACTGAGACTGGGATCCAGCAGGTAGAACACACTGCCAAGCTGCTTGAGAACATGAATATCTCTGCAATCTATTCTAGTCCCATTCAGCGGGCAGAACATACCGCAAATATTGTCAGCGAACATACCGCAATTGATGTCAAGATAGACCAGCGACTAACTGAGCTTGATATGGGAAAGTTTACAGGAATGCCATATGATGAGATCATAAACAGTCATGGAAATGTCTTTATGAAGTTCTATAACGGCGAGCTAGAGATTGCTCATAACGGCGTAGAGACATTTGTCGAGGTCAAGAAACGGGTGTTGGAGATAGTTGATAATGTAATCCAAGATCACACGGACGAGAATGTGGTACTAGTAACCCACATGGATCCAATCAAGGCAATGCTCTCGACTGTTCTTGACCTGTCCCCTACAAACCTCCTTGAACTAGTCATTGCAAATGCTTCACTTAATATCTTTAGAACAAAGAACCACCAACTATCTCTGTCTGGACTTAATGTGATGCACCCGTCTCGGTTCGATCAGGGCTGGTAATGTATGGAAATGGTTTTGCCTAGCAGTCTTTATCCATTTTATGCACTGTGCTTTCTCTGATCATATTTCTGCGTTCAAATTCTAGTATCAGAATTATCTGTATCTAGTGAGTCGTGCAATCTCTACTCGTTATAGTATTTTACGTATGGCGCCAATACTCTCTCATGGTAACATATCTGTGCAATCTCTCACAAACTTGCCGTTTGTATGCATGGGATAGATGGGGTATCTGCCTCAAAGACTGTGGAAAGCCAATGATGCTTTCTCGTATTGTTTCATTATCATATCAATCTCATTTCAGGTATGTGGGTGGTACACTGTGTCTTTCTGGTTTTAGTGAACTGTATGATACCAGTCTTTTTTTGTACTCTGCACAAAGTCTTTGGAACCCTTTTCACATCTTGCGCAATCAGGGGCGGTACTACAAACCCTTTCTGCATTAGTTGATTATGTATCTTTGCAGCTAGTCTTTCTTTCATCAGTTTTCTTGATCGACAGAGTATTCCTTTGCATGACGTCTAAAATTAGTGCGACCTAGTTTTTGTACAATAGGACAGTTTACCTGTGTCTGGGTTTTGCAGGAATTGACATGATTGCAGAGTTTTTTAATAATCTGAGACAAGACAACTTTGCCAAGCTAGAGACCAAAAAGAGTTCTCTTGTAGCTCCTGGACAGTTGAGGAAATTACACACTTTGTAATCTTTGAAAGGGAAAAGCAGTTTTGTCCAGTACACGCTATAGAATCCACTGGGCTAGATTATATAAAATGACAATTGCAAAATAATTACCCACACACAAACATTAGTTTATTCCAAAGGAACGGTAACTGACACAGAATTAGAATATATCTTCTGATCTCCTACATGTTCATAGACCCTCCAGGTTATGGTTTTGCCATTCCAGTCAGAGCCATACTGCACTACAACTGAGGTATCAGATCCGGTTCCAATGGTACTATCATCAACTGACTGCTCAACCCTGTATCTGTTATTGCCAAGGTCATTAGAGTCAAGCCACGATAATGCATAGCCGCCGGGAACCTCATCAACTGACAGTTCAATGCCTGAATCAAACGGCAGCATATCTGCAGGCAGAGTCATAAACTGCAGTGTGCTCTGAGTGGTATCATCTCCCCTTACGCCTACCCGTATGTCATATATGGTGGATGGCTCTAGATTCACAAAGGTGTAATTGTTGCTAGATGTAATGTCTGCAAACTTTGCTCTTGGAGAATCCGAAGGAGCAATCACAACCTTGTAATCTGTATCATCTGCGTCCCAAGAATAATAAATTGCATCAGAATAAACATTGACTGTGTTTACAACAGTAGAGTTTGATGACTGCATGTTTAGCAGATCATATACATGCAAAGAGTTTGGAACTATGTTGGTAACGACACCTTCTGACTGCAAGTCAACACTTAGGGCATCCAAATCCACATCATCAAAAAAGATCTGCTGGTGCCAGTTAGCAGACCAGGAATCAATAAGATAGACATATACAGTACAAGGACATCTGTCGGAGTTCATGTAGGGGATAGATACTGTGAAATTGTGCCAGTCAGTGTCAGTTACAGACGAGCTTCTATCCCCGCGATATATGGTGGTGCCATAAATGACAGTATCCGCAGAGTCGGCTACTAGGATGTGTATGTTATTTGCATGACCAATGCCACTAAAGATACGTGCAATACTCTTGTAGTCCAGAGACACACTCAGAGTGTTGGAATTTGAAGGAAAGTCAAATGCCTTTACAGCTCCGGCAGACCCAAACCAGCATGTAGTAATTGGAGATACGTTTGCAGACCCTCCGTGGTTGGAACTGTGAGACAGTCTATAGGCATTGTTATTAGAGCTACAGTATCTGCTGATTGCATCAGCATTGTCTCGTCTATCATAGGACCACGAGTCAAGCGAGATATTAAAAGTATCAGAGATTATATCATTAAATGCACTGGGGTTTGTACCTGGTGGAATCGTGTAGGAGGGTGCAGGAAGGAGGTTTGTTATGGCCATATTGCTAAATGCAGGCATCATGGCCGCCCCTATGGCTACTGAGCTGCCTGACCTTGGATGATACGATACGGTAACAGAGCCAATGTTTGCATTAGTTACAGGACTAGATAGTGTCAGTACTGCCTTGTAGGTTGTAAGGGACACATGTGATATTGAGATATCCCTTGAGCCGTGTGATACAGTAAAATCTGCTGTAGATATGTGCGAGGCTGAGACATCTATTCTTGGTGAGAATCTTATCTTTATCTTACCGTCATCTGAATACACAAAGTCTGGGCGTACACCAGATATGGTGGCAGGAAGGCGGTCTGTTACAGAAACATTGTAAAATGCAGGCAACATTGCAGAACCTGCAGAGATAGAGTTGCCAGGTCTAGGATTGTAAGATACCGTGACAGAATCCACATTTGCATTGGTGATGGGGCTTGATAGTGTGAGAACAGCCCTGTAGGTTGTAAGGGATACATGGGTTACTCGTATGTTCCCCGTGCCATCTGATACTGCAAAGTCTGCTGTACTTGCAGATGACGCTGATTCGTCAATTCTTGGTGAGAAGCGTATCTTTATGGTACCATCATCAGAATACACATAGTCTGGACGTACCACGGAGACTGTTGCAGGAAGACGGTCTACTATGGGTATGCCATCAAATGCCGGCATTACATCACGGCCTGGTGCAGAGATGGAGTTATTGTGTCCGGGATGATACGATACGGTAACAGAGCCAATGTTTGCATTAGTTACAGGACTAGATAGTGTCAGTACTGCCTTGTAGGTTGTAAGGGACACATGTGATATTGGGATATTTCTTGTGCCATCTGATACTGTAAAGTCAGATATAGATACAGATGACGCTGATTCGTCAATTCTTGGCGAGAAGCGTATCTTTATCTTACCATCATCAGAATACACATAGTCTGGTCTGACAATAGCAGCTGAATCATGTATAGTTATGCTCTGAGTTACACTGGCAGAGTTTTCAAAATCATCAGTAGCAGTCCAGATTACTGTGGTGGTACCCGTCCGAAATCCGTTTGTCGGGGCATTGTTTGTTATGGCAGGTGTTAAATCTACTAGATCAGTTGCAGTAGCTGTTCCCAGATTTAGCAGAGTCAGTGTTCCAGTAGATATTATTGCAATGTCTGACGGTGCAACGATTACAGGAGCTGTAGTGTCTAGTATTGTTATTATTTGTGTGCCACTAGATGCATTGCCACTCGCATCTTGTGCAGTCCATGTTACCCGAGTACTGCCGACAGGAAATCTTGGAGGTGCATCGTTTGTTATGACGGGACTTGGGTCTGCATCATCTTGTGCACTAGATGATCCGATATTTACCAGTGTTCGAGTTCCTGTAGCCTCTTTTACTATGTTATCTGGTGTAGTAATTGTGGGGGGCGTGGTATCAACAAATACGACATCTCTTTTTATTATGGCAGTAATTGTAACTGTCTCGCTGTCACTATTATGTCCGTCTGATACTGTCAGTCTTACCAAAATGCTAACGCTTTGAGGGGCGCCATACGGAATTACAAGACTAGCTCGTGATGATGTTGGATTGTTAATTGAGATATCAAGCCCTCCTGATCTACGAATCTCCCACAGATATGTAAGCGGCCTGTTTTCAGGATCAGAGGAATCAGTACCATCTAGAATTACAGTTAATCCACTTGAAGAGGTAATTCGTCTGTCTTCAACATCGGCATCAGGTGCTTGATTATTTGTAGGCCGAGAGTTGCCACCTGGATTCTGTGTAGGGTCGGTGCCGCCATCTGGATCATGTGAATCAGTTGGTGGCACCATTACAGTAAATGGGGCTTTGTCAATTCCATGGGTACTAGCAAGTACAAATGGCTCATCAGCTACAGTTCTCAATGTTCCATCTGAGCTTACAGTAATAATATAATGGCCAGTTTGTGGTGCATTAAACACAATAAACTCGTTATTTTGAATATTAGATGTACTACGTTTTATTGTGCCATCAGGATATTGTATTTTTAGATCATAATTATGAAATTGATTAGGTAATGAAACATATGAACTGTTAATTGGCAACGTGGGATTTGAAATGCTGTCTCTAGGATGAATCATCCAAGATAACAAAACTTTGACTTTGTCGTTTTGGTTAGCAGTGATCTGATATCTTTGATCTGGAAAATTACTAGAACTAGTATCTCTTAAAATATTTGGAAATTCGTTACTATTTGCATAATCTAAGGATTTTGCAATATTCAATACTCCAAAACCATATTTGTTCATAGTATCATAAATTCCTGTTATTCGATTGTCATAGTCATTTGCAGTGGAAGGAACATTGGCTTTCCAATCAGCACCAAGCAACAAGGCAGATTTTATTTCAAGAGGGGCGTATTCAGATTGTTTTTCCAATATCAAAGCACTAGCACCTGCTACAAAAGCATTGGCATAACTTGTACCCGTTTGGATTTTGTATCTAGCTTGTGTGTTTGTAGTAGCTGTATCCAAATCAAATCCGATAGCAGTAATCTCTGGTTTTATTCTACCTGTATCTCCACTAGGAATTGTAAGTTGTGCCGGCCCCTGACTGGATTCATAGTAATAATTTTTGTCACTATCAACACTTCCAACTGTTATAGGATTAAATCCACAAGCATACTGGAGTAAACTTTCAGCCCCACTCATTCCCCTATTTCCTATGGGTATCGAGAAACTCATTCCTTTATCAACGACTCTATCAATAATAATAGCCAGTGCAGAATAATTCCCACAAGAACTATACGAAGAGCCAAGCGAGGTCATAGCAATCTTTATGTTTTCACTATGTAGATGAGATAATGATCTAACAAATTCTGCTATACCAAGTTCAGAAGAGATGCCCCGACGTAGAGGAACAATATTATAAATTTGAGAATCTGATGCAATACCGTCTCTATCATTATTATCACTATCAGCAGAAATTATAGCAGCTAATGCAGTACCATGATCATGTGTGTCTGTGTTTTCATTACACTCTGTACCAGCACAACGAACTTTGCCGGATTCCTTATTTTGTAAATCAGGATGTGAAAAATCTACACCCGTATCAATAATTCCAACAGTAATTCCTTGACCTGTATAGGGATAAGAATTTGAAGGAACATTGCTTGCCCCAACAACTGATCTTGCTTGACTCATTGTAAGACTCATTGGTTCAAGTTGCTCTGTACCATCTCCGATTTTTACAACACTATTGTCTAACACCAGTGGAATAATATGATTAATTGGAATTTCTGCAATTACATAATCCAATTCAGTATCAGTAAAAACAATTACAGCACGAATATTTTGTAATAGTTCAGTTAGTTGGGTTTCATAGCCATCATTTGTTACAATTATCACAGAATGTGTAAGTACTGGCTGTGGTACTCTTGTAATTGACTTATCCTTTGCATTTTGTAAATCTGATTGTAAACGTTCAATTTTTTCATAGAATCCCATATCAAATTTGTAAAGATTTTCATCTATTGTAGCATCAGCTTGTTGAGATGTCAATACAATACCCAGTATCAATAATAATGAGAACAATACAGATAGTGGTTTTTGCATAAACATGTGTGAATAATTTCTAAACCGGTTTCATATAAAACGATTGGATTCAACAATGGGCGTCATTGCTCCTAACTTTGAATTATGTCTGATTTATTTGTAAATTTTAGCTGAAATAAATGAATTCTGTTCGAGTATGAAACCGAGATTCATCCATAAAGACTCGATTTCATGAACTCTCTAACTTTATCCACACATCAGAGAAGATAAATCAAAATCATACATCAGAATTTGGTCTGCATCACATTGGAATGATTTGTAATCACTCTCAAATTTTTCTATTATTCTTTGATTTGTAGAATCAACTGAAGCTGGGTCATAATCTAAAATAATTTTTTCGATTATTGATGGATGTACACACACAAAAGTATTGTACGATTTAGGGACAAATATGGAACTTCCATCACACTTGTTTGGATATTCCAAATTTTCATAATATTCTGCAACTTTGGCTAAATCACTCCAAGTGTTGCTGGGCACAAACACATTGAAATATGTTTCAATATAATCAACATGTGGTGGTAAATCAATATTTAAAATTTGAGAATTATTTGTCTGGTTAATTATATTAATAGATGGTTTATGTAGATACCACGTAGGAAAGTCTAGTTCTAATGCAAAACTGTTGTATGATGTGTGTGGCGGTATGTAACTATAAGGAATTTCAATACTAAATTCATTTATGGAATCTATACCTTCAAACCAAACAGAAAAATATGAAATCGCAGGATCATAACAAATTTTTTGAACCGCACCTTTGGCTATTGTATAGTTTAAATTTATCTCGGTTTCACAACTCTTGTAATCAAAAGAACGAATTTTAATTTCTGCATTCCTGTATCCTCCTTCAACTAGACCAACACATTGCTGTGGTTCAGAATAAACAACGTCATCAACAATCCAATAGGCACCAGAATAAACGATGTTTGATACTGGCATTAACCATGTAAATTCCAAAGTCCTTGACTGGGTTGTTTGAGAGATCTGTTTGACTTTTACATTATCAGACTGTTGAGAATTTATGGTTAATTTGTAGGGATAACAAGAGTCATAATCAAACTGTTTTAGATCAAGCTTGTCTTTTGGAATTGTAATAGTTAGGCTTCCAGGTTCTTGTGTTTCAAGTTCAATGTTAAACCACAAATAATTAGGCTCTGCACAAAGACTGCGAAATTCTCCTACTGTAATGAAATACTCTGTTGGCTCAATGAGTTGATATTGGTAGTGACCCTCAGATGAATAGTCGTCGCACTCTGTATTGATGAGCGTATCTTCTTTTAAATTATCAGTATCAGGTGTTGAGTTGTTAGGTGACGGTTTTGGCGGTACTGTTATTTCAGACTCGGGGGGATTCTGAGTAAGCTGTGGAGGCAGTATTGACGCCACTGCAAGTACTAGGATTGTACCTGCTCCAATAGCTAGCACAAGTAATACTTTCATCTCAGATTTTTAAGACATGATGTGTATTAAAGATGCTCTAATTTAGTCAACATTAGTTCGTAGTTTGGCAAATTCTGGATACTCTGCAAAAAAGTCATCAACAAACTCGTTAGATAAATTACTGGCGTCTAATATCCATTCTCTAATGTCCGTAACGTTTTCTCTCTGAGTTGCAGAACGTACAAACACAGCGTAGTCACTCCATGTGTGTCGTGGTAAATAGTCAGACTGTGGTGGTATCTCTGATGCTTGAGCAACTCTTAGTTTAGGTATGTGGGTAACATCCTCAGAATACCGCATATCATACCTGCCATTTATCCAATCATTAGATATAATAGACATCTCGGGGCTAGGCTGTAGATTACCTGAATCAATAACAATATCCTGTGCAGTTATTATGACCCCCGTATCTGTTTTTTGAGTTGTGAAAAAATGAGGAAGAAAACCCACAGAAAGGCTAAACAGATCTATATCGTAAAATAATGGAGTATCCAATCTGATGTCAATACTACCTGAGATCATATCTTCAGAATAAGTCTCTATAAAGTAATATGCAGTTGCAGTATGTGTAGTATATGTGTCAGCATACTTTCTAGAAAATTCTTTGTTATCGTTTAGTACAGTAAATTCATCTGAAACTTGAATGTCAATCTGTGCAAACAATTCATCCATGTATTGTTCGTCAATTCTGCCATCAAATATGAATGTCCCATTTGGATAATGCCAGGACATTGTATATGGTATTGACACTGTTTCGCCAACTGTTATGGTATCAGGAATCTCTACCGTGTATAGTGGGGTTTTTGGAGTTGGGCCTGTGGTTCCATGTCCGCCAAATATTGGCTCATTATTTGTGTATGTATTTTTTGTTTGAATATTATTTGGTTTAACTTCTAGTTTGACCGTAACAAACCCTCTATTCAATAATAGTTCAGCAGTGGATTCATTTACACAAGCAGGTCTTTGACTAGGGGATTTCATCAGTATTTTTGAATCCCTGCATTGTATCTCATCACTAGGTATGCCTTGGTTGAACTGTTGGAGTGGTGTCTGTATATCTGCAAATGCTGGAATCATACCCACTCCAAGGGATATGACTAGTACCAATAGTACTTTCATCTTATATTTTAGGAGGTCATTTGTATTAAAATAATCGACAAGATTTTGATGTAATGTGCGGAAATGATCTAGTCTAAACCGTATCTGAGTGCCTTCCTCCTCGTTTGGCTCAAAGTATGACACACCGGGATCGCTCCATTTCCATATCATGATATCTGAGAGCCATTATGAGTAATCTAGGCACCGGCAGTTTACACGTATTATCATTCCAAAGATCTCCCGGGGGGGGGGGGGGGGGGNNCTGCGTAAGCCATTCTCCAACATCTGGATTGTAGAGTAATGTTTAATAACATTTTATATAGATGACTTGGTATGCGACACCCTTCTAAAGATCATGCAGGGGGGGGGGGGCGAATTCTCTATATTATACCTTTTATCGTCTAAAATGCACGAATGCGGTTCTCTTGGCATTACTTGTCACAGTCATTATGATTCCGCTGGCAGGAACTGCCTTTGCTGCACCTACCGCACCAACTGATCTCAGAGTAACTGTTGATCCTAGCGACGGAATAAGTGTGAATTGGCGTGCACCTGTCACCCCTGGTGGTGAAATCACTGGTTATGCAGTAGGCTATAAATTGAGTACAGTCGATGATTATACAGTTGAGGAGCTTTCGATTCCCCTCACCATACTATATCATCTAATTCCACATGCGTCATTAGAGTTAAGTAAAACGTACGATGTACGGGTAGGTGTCAAAACTGATGGTGTGTATGTATACACAGAGCCCGAGCCTAAACTATATGTTCGCTCACCTAGCATACCTCTCACCGTTGTTGCACAAGCAGGTAACGAACTGGTAATAGTAACATGGGAGGCACCTGCAGATAATGGCGGTGCTACAATAACTGGTTATCGTATACAATGTACTACTCCTGGCCGTCCTGTAGTGTCTATAGATGTTGACGTCGCTACACTCTCCACTGTGCTCTCCGCCACTGTACTGGATCTTGACAATGATATCGTATACAGTTGTGGTGTAGCTGCCACCAACTCTGATAATTTAGCTATTGGACATGGTAATCCTAAACCTGCTGACCCTGTGACTCCCATGCTTGTTGCACCTGACAAGCCAACAGACCTTGTAGCAACGGTAATTGATGATGATTCAATCGGACTGATCTGGATTGCACCTACTCCGGGCAGTTCTCCAATTATCGACTATGTCGTATTGTACGGCGAATCTGCAAATAATATTACCCAACCATTTGTTCATGATGCCAGCCCAGACATATTTATTACTGTTACCGGTCTGAATGCCGATACCACATACCACTTTACAGTAGCTGCCACAAACTCTGAAGAAACCGGTCCTGTTTCTGATTCAGACTCTGCAAAAACTGCAGTTACACCCGCCGCACCCGGAGTACCAGCCGGTCTTGCATCAACTACCATTACTGATACTACGATCGAATTAACATGGATTGTACCTACTCTGGGCAGTTCTGCAATTACTGACTATGTCATAAAGTACGGCACTACTAGTCCACCTCAAGAAACAAAAGATAGTGCCGGTGCAGGTACGACTGCCCTTATTGATAACCTAACACCAGACACCCCATACTACTTTACAATAGCTGCCACAAACTCTCAACTTACAGGTAATCCTTCTAGCGAAGTAACTATAAGCACTAAAGTTACACCTGCAGCACCTGCAGCTCCAACAGTCCTTCGCTCGACTGCAACTACTGCTAGTACCATCGACTTGACATGGGCTGAACCTACAGCTACTGGCAGTTCTCCAATTATTAGCTATACCATACAGTATGGCAAAACTTCAGGTACTCTTGACCTAACAAAACTTAGTACCGGTACAGGTACGACTGTCACTCTTGATTCCCTGGATCCCAATACCCCATACTACTTTACAATAACTGCCACAAACTCTCAACTTACAAGTACTCCTTCTATCGAAGCAAATGCAAGAACTACCCCCGGCACACTAGTTGCAAATCCAATAGTATCCACCTTTACCATACCTGTAACGAATGCCGCGGACTGTGCTGTATTGGCCGAGATTACCACGTTTACTAGTACAGGTACCACGCCAACAGAGTATACATGTGACTTTGGATCAACCAAGCAATTTATTCTTCCGGGAGATTATACCGTTACATGGGAATCAAGTGATGGCACCAACACTCTTGCAACTGCTGCTCAAACCATAACCATAACTGAACTCTCTGTGAGTATATCTGATACTACGGCCACATTGACTTGGACTGATCCGGGACTACTTGCATATCACAGTGAAACACTATACACCATAGTGTACAACACCACCCGGGAAACCAACTTTGAGACTGTTACTACTACAACCCCCACAGGTACAGTCACAGGCCTGCAAGCTGGCAAATCATATGACTTTGTAGTGCAAATCCGAAATAATGATGGTAGCCCCTTGGACGCATCTCAGTCTATCACTGTTGTTGTTCCGTTACCCCCAGACCCTCCATCTAACGTCATAGTAACTAGTGATTCTGCGAACTCACTTTTTGTGATTTGGGATGGCCCTGACAATACCGGCGGTGGTACCATCACTGCATATCAGGTACAATATAGAGAACGTGATTCTAATGACGATTACACACCTCTGGATGCAGGTGTCGCATTAGATTTTGATATTGACGGATTGACAAATGGTCAACCATATGAGGTACGAGTAGGTGTCAAAACTAATGGTAGCTTTGTATATTCTGAACCAGTATATGGAACACCTTATGGGCAACTAGGTAGACCCGTCATCAGTGATATACAAGCAGCTGACAGAGAACTCGGCCTAAGTTGGGTAGCGATTCCACCTGATAGCGGTCTTGTTATAGATGGGTATATTATATTATGTCAGACGGATGATCCAACCGTTTTCGCACACGCCGACGTTACTTCCGATATACTCTCTGTTACTTTTGATAACCTTACAAATGGTGTAGACTACGCTTGTACTGTATCTGCCTATAGTTTTACTCATCCTGATGATCCTGATGGTGCTGATGATCCTGATGATCCTGATGGTGCTAAGCTTGACAGTGATAGGGCTAACAGTGATTCTAGTGCTTCTCGTACTGTGACTCCATCTGCATCGCCAAAAGCACCCGGGGCACCAACTATCACTGTAGACACAGCTACTGGCACCACCATCGTATTCTCATGGTCTGCAACTCCGGGCACTCTTCCAATTACTCACTATATCCTAAAGTTCGGCCCAGATGAGGCCAACCTTGTAACAACTCATCCAACTTTCCTTGCAAAGTCTATTGATATTCGCCAACTAGACCCTGAAACCACATACTACATTAGCGTAACTGCTGTAAACTCTGTAGGTTCAGGTGTAGCAGCTACTGCATCCATATCTACAACTGTTGCACCAACTGTACCCGGCAAGCCAGTTCTAGCCACACCAGAACCTGACACGACTAGTGTCACATTAAAATGGATTATACCTGATGATGGCGGTGATCCAATTACTGATTATGAGATAAAGTATAGCACAGATTCTGATAATATTGACCAACCATTCGCTCATTCTCCTAGCCCAGCCATGACTATCACCATTACTAATCTCGATGACACAGAGTCATACTACTTTACAGTAGCTGCCATAAACTCTGCAGGTACAGGCGAGGCAGCTACCACTGCTGTTAGAACCACATCTGCTGTACGTGCAGATGAGGTATATTCAGATGACGGCACCATAAAGATACGCTTCTCACCACGTATTGACGAGTCCACATCTGATGTAGAGACTGGAGACTTTACAG
>DAXZ01000056.1:0-2325 GCA_002506665.1 Nitrosopumilus sp. UBA526
TTTGTATTTCAAAGAAGATAATAGAATAATATACCATGTAAAATAACAAAAAAAATAACGCTGATGATTAACCAACAAAGCTATAACTGATAGATGATGAGTTTGCCGAATTATGAAGCGTGCTTTAAAATTCAGTCAATACAAAGACACCATTCATTTCAGACTATATAGTGTTGGGGGGGCTAGTTTTCCCATCCCAAGTGCCATATACAATCAAAAATTGGTTATTCTGCCTCCATGCTCTCTTTGAGGAGATTTTTTCTAACAAGAATAGGAATGTTGTAAAAGGCTCCCAGTGCCATTGCATCTGATGCACGATAGTTTCTCAATACAAGGTCTTTTTTTCCTGCAAAGTATAGATTTGCACGTAATACGTCTCCACCCTCATAGATTTTGACTTTGACTAGAACCTGCTCATTTTGCTCGCAGATCTCCTCAATCATCCTGTAGATTGACGGAGCTGCCTCACCATTGTCCTCACCAAAACTAGAGATGTGTTTTGCGACCTCGCCAGAAAATGCCCTCATGTGAAACTCTTTTCCGTCATCAGCTTTTAGAACAACCATGCCCTCTACAGCATAAGGGTCAACGAATCCAACATAGTCAATTTTCACAGAGTCATAGTCAGGCTCTTGTGTTTGATCAATCTCCATCGTATTACGCATGAACTTGGCCGTCTTGTGCTTATAAAGATAGCAAAAAAATGAGATCAGGCAAGGCCTAGAATGGATCATGTTTTAACGATAAAGTGAGAATATCTAATCCCAAATTATTTAAAATCAGCAACTAACCTAATCTAGATGTCAGCTAACCCGCAACGATCGAGGTCATACATGTTAAACAAGTATGTTGTAGGATATATGAACAGGGATGTACTGATACTAGGGTTGCATACACAGACTAGGGAGGCCGCAAGGATGCTACATCATTATGAGACAGATGACATTATAGTTACAGATGAGAATCGCCTTCCTGTAGGAATTGTCACAGATGAGGATATCATAAGAAAGGTAAGCGATGCTAGTGTTTACGCAGAGGCTACCACACTAAAAGACATCATGAGTACGCCGCTTATCACAATTAATGAGAAAACAACGCTTCAGGAGGCACTAGACAAGATGAAGGAGAACAACATTAGAAAACTCCCTGTACTCTCAAAAAAGAATCAGGTAGTTGGGATGATCTATGAGACAAGGATTTCAGAAGCCATACGAAACGCAATAGAAATTCCCCCCCGCATACTAAGTCCGCCAGTAAAGGCAGTTTTAGGTAATCTGGGGTTTGTGTTACAGTTTGCAGGAGTATTGCTTCTTGTTCCGGCAATAGTTGCTACAATCCTAGAAGATACTACGGTGGCCACAGGAATCTACCTGACTACGGTGCTTTTACTAGTTACTGGATTCTTTCTCAACTCGTATGGCGAGAAAGCAAGTCTAAACCTGCAGCAGGCGTCAATACTGGTCTTTGCCAGCCTGTTTTTACTGTCTCTGTTTGGAACTGTCCCGTATCTGTATGTACTGCCAAGCACAGATACCGGTGTAGAGGTCTTTAGTAATGCATTTTTTTCAAGCGCCGCAGGATTTACTACGGGCGGAATATCACTGTTTGACAAACCAGAAGAACTTTCCCAGAGTTTCACATTCTTTCGAAGCTATACTCAGCTTGTGGGAGGAATGAGTTTCATATATCTTGTAATTACCGCGTTTTATCCTGAAACAAAACTACGGTCAATGCGCGGCTTTATATCAGGAAAGACCCTCCACATGAAAGAACTGTTCTCGACTATTACAGTCATCTTTTCTATTTACATTGTAATCGTTGCATCCCTGCTGTACTTGTTTGGGGAAGGAAATATCATCGATAACTTTTCACTGGCAATGAGTACGCTAGCTACTGGCGGATTTACACCCACATCCACAATTCTTGACGGGCTAGTCTGGCAGGCGCACATAGTACTGATGGGTGCGATGATACTAGGCGCACTGCCATTTACATTCCACTATGCATTTGTAAGAAAAAAATTCCTCTCGCCAAAACTTGGAAAAGAGGTACTGACATACTTTGCAATTCTGTCAGGTGCAACTGTCTTGTTTATCGCAATTAGCGGGCTTGATCCGATGCAGGGCGCATTTTATTCAGTATCTGCAAGCACTACTGCAGGACTACAGATAGAGAGTCTTGCAGGACTGCATGGCGGGGCGCATACAATTCTAATAATTTTAATGCTCATAGGAGGTTGTGGGTTCTCTACTGCAGGAGGCATAAAGATCTACAGACTGTTTCATTTGAAGAATCTCGGGGCATTCTTAAAAAAGGCAAAGAGGG
>DAXZ01000056.1:2354-2887 GCA_002506665.1 Nitrosopumilus sp. UBA526
GTAGGGGTCATAACTACCGGAGGGCTTTCTGCAGGGGTGATTGATTTTGACACAGACCCGGCAACAAAGATTGTTCTTGGGTTTTTGATGATCTTTGGGAGATTGGAGATAATTGCAATTATCTATATCTTTGTCCCTAGACTAAGCTAAGCATTTAATCACACAAAGAGATTACCAAGGTGATGAATTCGGATTCCGGCAAGGGGAAAAAGCTCATTGTCCTAGGACTTGGAACCATAGCCGCCTTGTTTCTGATTTATGGCAGATACCAGGATTCTGAACTTTTGACACCTGATGCCATTGGCCTGATTCAGAGAATAGCGTATGGATTTTACATAGTGCTGGCAGTATCTTTTGGAGCCGTTGCCTTTGGGTTGTACAGGTATCACAGAGCAAAGGCAGAAGGTACAGAGAGGGACATTTTGGCAACGATGGCGCGCATTACATGGAATCCAAAATCCCGCACAGTCTTTGTTGTCACGTTTATCGCGTATGGAATATTCTTTTCTCTTGTATCAGGGACTCTGGTTTAT
>DAXZ01000028.1:0-600 GCA_002506665.1 Nitrosopumilus sp. UBA526
TATTGACAGACACTGCGGCATAATCGAAGAGTCCCATTTGAGACGAGACTCGGGAGGAGAACTAAAAGAAAAGATTGGCAGTACCGGTTCTGGCACCGGTCCGGCAAATGCCGACCGTGCCATGCGGACCTTGAGACTAGCCAAAGACTTTGACTCGTTATCTGATATTATAACTGATGTTCCCTCTGAGGTAAACTCTGCCCTTGATGCCGGTGAGCATGTCCTAATTGAGGGAACTCAGGGAACCTTTCTCTCGCTGTGGCATGGAACGTATCCGTTTGTCACATCAAAGGATGTTACGGCCTCTGGAATATGTGCTGATATTGGCATTGGACCAACTCGGGTGGATAAGGTAATCATAGTCTTCAAGTCATATGTTACACGTGTAGGGGCAGGCCCCCTTGAGGGAGAACTGTCTGCAAAAGACGCCGAAGCCAGAGGCTGGTCAGAGTTTGGCACGGTTACTGGCAGACAGAGAAGATCTGCAGACTTTGACTTTGACCTGGCAAAGCGTGCCATAATGCTCAATGGTGCAACCCAGGTATCCATTACAAAGCTTGATGTATTGTATCCTGACTGTGCAGGCAAGACAAGATATAA
>DAXZ01000028.1:706-6724 GCA_002506665.1 Nitrosopumilus sp. UBA526
TTACAGACAGTTGATAGATTACCGCGCTACATTCAGGTTCACTCGACTATGGAATTTACAAGACTTGTCTGTGCATTAGAGCGTGCACCCCGTGTCTCGTTCTTGCATGATTATGACGGGAAAAAAATTCTGTCAGTACAGATGGATATTCTAAAGGAAAAACCAATCATATATTATACACATCTAGAAAATAACGGACACTATCTCTGCTATGGACTAAAGGGAGGAAAAGAAGAGTCAAAGATTGTCAACACAACTTCTGATGCAAGCAAGTTATACTCTCCAATTGTCAGGATAAAGTCATTGCCCAAGACACTACAGCCCGGAAACGGCACTATGGATAGATACCAGCCAATCCAGCTCGAAGACCTGTCTAGTCTAGCAAAACTTAGTTGGGGAATTGAGGAGACTCTGTTTCCGTTGTTCTTGTTTCCACGTAATGACAAATGGCTAATCGGCGTCTTTATGAATTTTGATAACGAGGGAATCTCTTACTTTTGCCATGTCGTACTAGATTTTGATCCCAAAAAACCATTCTTGAAATTCTCAACTGTAAATGGCTCACAGCCCACGTTTGTAGATGACCCTTCTGAACACGGCTATTCCTATATCAAAATAATAAAATTAAAAGACACACATCCTCTTGTAGACTATGGCCACCTTCAAAACTAGACTCTCGCAGATCTCAGGAACTAACGGCAGAGTAATTCTTGCCAATGACTATGATACATCTGTTAAAAATCTAGAATCACAAACAATCAAAAACATAAGACAACTGCATCCTTTTCTGTGTGGAATCAAGCTAAACTTTCATCTGCTTCTGCCTCTGGGTGGCAAGGCAATTCTCAAAATAAATCAGACTGCTCACAGATATGGCCTGCAAACCATAGCTGATATCAAGCTAAACGACATTGGCAATACAAACAAGGTGGCAGCAGAGCATCTGTGGAATCTGGGCTTTGATGCAGTTATTGCAAACCCAATAATGGGCATTGACAGCTTGAAGAGCTTGGTGAGGTCAGCACACAAAAACAACAAAGGCGTGATTGCCCTGTGTCATATGAGTGCAAGTGAGGCTAAACTGTCATATGATCTAAAGCTTGGGGCAGGCAGACAGCAACACCTGTATCAGCTGTTCCTGAAATGGGCGCTTGACGCAAAGGCAGACGGGATTATAGTTGGCGCCACGTTTCCCAATATAATAAAATTCTGCTCTAAAAAGGCGGCAAAACATCTAAGCATATTCTCACCAGGCGTTGGTACGCAGGGTGGCAGTGCAAGTAAGGCAATATCTGCTGGAACAAACTATCTGATAGTTGGAAGAAGCATTCTAAATTCCAAGAATCCAGCAGGTGTTGCAAAAAGCTTGGCAGCTAGAGTGTCTTTGAGAGCAGTGCATGCGCCTTTGTAAGAACAGTCCTTGCATTATCAAACGTGGTCTTTATCATCGCTGTATCATAATCCATCCATGTGTATCCCATGTGCTCATGAGATATTTTGATATTCTCTATTTTGGTCTCGGCTAGGAAAAATACCACTTTTTTGCAAACAAGCTCCCCCCTGTACTGAAATTCATACTCGATCCACTCCTCAAAGTCTTCAATCAGTGTGACATCAGTAATCCCGGTCTCTTCCCTTGTCTCCCTTAGCGCAGTATCATAAACTGTCTCTCCTCTCTCCATCTTGCCCTTTGCAAAGTCCCAGTGTCCTGAAGGATAATGCAAAAGCAAGAACAAATTGCCTGACTCTGTTCTTCTAAACAACACTACTCCTGCAGACGTCTCTTTGATCATTTTCCAAGCCTCCTTTTTCTCTCCTGATATGTCCTAACTGCCCTCATCAGGTCTATCTTTCTAAACTCTGGCCAAAAGATATCCATAAAAATCAGCTCACTGTATGCGCTCTGCCACATGAGAAACCCGCTAAGCCTCTTCTCACCTGATGTCCTAAGTACCATGTCTGGCGATGACTGTGGCAGGTGGGAGGTGTACAGGTTGGATTCAATCTCTTTTTTGTTAATCTCATCTACGTCAAGTGAGCCTTCCTTGATCTTTGTTCCAATCTTTTTTACCGCATCGACTAGCTCATTTTGTCCGCCATATGCCAGTGCAATGTTTAGAAAATGACTATCATAGTTCCTTGTGGCATCATCGAGCTGCTCTAGGACTTTTTTTATTGATTCTGGAAGCAGTTCTATTCTGCCAATGCCTTTGACTCGCATCCGGTCTTTGTGTATTCGGGGGTCATCTAGGAGTTTTTCTAGTCTTTTGCGAATTAAATCATACAGGTATTCTAGCTCCTCGTCATCTCGCTCTAGGTTCTCTGCTGAGAGTGCGTACAGGGTGATAATTCTAATATCAAGTTCCTTGCACCAGTCAAGAAGATTCTCTACTGCATCTGCGCCCTTTTTGTGTCCTTTCTCTGGAATTGACAGGTGTCTCTTGGCCCACCTTCTGTTTCCATCCAGGATTAGGGCAACATGGTTTGGAATGTCCCCATTTTTAATCTCATTTTCCAATCTCCTGCCGTATATCTTGTAGAGGCCTGACAAGTGAAAAATTGCGTTCTTGACCTTACTAATCTCTTATCACCACTTGAGGATTCATGTGTAGTTGAGAATATCAGTGTTTTTTAGCAAACTCAGTCTGAGACCATCTCTTGGCTCTTTCGTCTCCTGTATTTCTTGAAGAGAATCGTAGCTGAGATGAGCGTGGCTGCCAGCCCCCCTAGCAGGGGCGGAATCAGACTAAGTGAGGGCTCGTCATGTATCATGATATTGGTAAACTGAAATACCGTGGGGTATAGCGCCACTAGGGCAATTATTCTCAGACTGTCACTTATCTGTCTTGGAATCCCGCCAATCCAGTTGCTAAGCAGGGTGCCTGCAAATATTGATCCCATCCCTATCCACAAGACTGGCAACGCACCTGACACAAACTGTCCTACTATTATCTTGTCAGTAATCTTTGCAATCAACTCTGTGTTTGCTTCTGCCAACTCTGGATTGACTGCACTGATGCCTGCCGGTACTGATGATAAGATAAGCAATATTCCTGCCACCATGGTAAACATCCTTACAAAACCCATCGGTGTCGGCTTTGACCAGCTAGACCAGACTCTGTCAATATCAAACGCTCTGATTAAAAATGCGCCACCTAGTATGCTTACAAGCACTGCAAATATTTCTGCACTATATCCAAATACTGTTGCCACCCCTCCAATAAGCAGGAGAATTCCAGGAACCCCTAAAAAGAACTTGGAATACTTTGAATCATATGCAAGCATCTTTAGATATTTTCCAAAGACTGCATAAGAATACTCGACACTTCTGCTTACCTTCATTACCACTCTTTGTACTGACACCACTGGAAGCACGTTTTGAATGACTGGCACTACACTCTCATCATCTTCCCCGTCTGACACAATAACTGCTCCGTTTGCAGAAAACTTTGTCAGGATTTCTTTTGTCTCGGCGAGAATCTTTTCATCTGCCTGAACTCCACGGTTTTTGACTCCGGCAACTGTTACAACTTGTACTTTGTATCCTTTGCTTATCAGGTCTTCATACGTCTTTATTGCCGCAAAGATGGAATTTGAATCTGCATCCTCTGGATCCTCCAAAGCTAATCTCTGAGCCGCCTCGATACATGCGTTTCTACCTATGACCGGAGTTACGATTCCCGCCTTTTCTCCCACATCATTGTCTCTGTCAACACATATCACTAGCAGTCTGTTGGCATCAGACGCGCTGACATCCTTTTCAATCTTGCCTACCTGTTGTGACATCCCTGACTCTTATTGTCCAATTACCTTTTAATGATTTCCAACTATTCTGAATAGTAAAATTCGGTCTTGAGGCTAGTTTGGTCTAAGCTGATCAGAGGCACTGACAAGCTCAGACGTTCTTGCCTTTAGGGAATCAATTCTCTGCAATGTCTCACTCATCTCTTCTGTACTACTTTGTGCCTCAATCATGCTGGCTAGAACCTTGGTCTCTGTGATGTATGAATTAAATGATCTCATGGCATCCATGTAGCTGATGTAGCTTGGCTGCCACTGCTCAGGAGGCTTTGATGTCACAAACTCGCTTATCTGTGCTGTCACCTGTGATGATGTCACCTCAGTTACTGCAATATAGTCTTGCGGCGAGACCTCCCCTGCCAGCATGTTTTGATATTCAATATCTATTGACTCATCTAGGATCTCGTGGATGTTTTTTACCCCGTTTAGATAGTTCTCATAATCCTGTATGACAAAGGCAGTCTCACTGTTTTGTGGTACAAGCCACAGCAGAAAACTTGCGCCCGTAATTGCGGCTAAAATTATCACAGTCACTGCCACTCCTCTCTTTGATGCCATCTTGTAACTTTGTTGTCTCTGGGAGTTTATAATTGATAATATCCCAATTTCAAAGACAAATGTTGGGAAAAACCATCGCTTTTTATAATATTGCACACGATTTCTTTAAAAACCATCTGTATTCCTTGGAATTATTCACAGAACGGTTCTTTTACCGTCTAAAAAATTTACGCACATCTAGTTTCTAGTTAAATAATTTTTACAGGCTCTTACTAAATACCATAAAGACTGACAAATTTCATAATGGTTCAGGCATACTGTGTAAAATGCAGAGCAAAAACGGACATCAAAGATCCACAAGAAACTACACTAAAGAACGGACGACCTGCAGTAAAGGGTAAATGTCCTACATGTGGTACCAATGTCTTCCGAATAGGAAAGATGGTCTAACCCCCAAAGGTCCACACGACCCCTCTTTTTCAAAACCCATATAGGGTATACCATACACTATTTTTTAGTGACCAAGGCAGAATATGAGAGTCTACTCAAACGCATACAGGACAAGCTAGGGGATACTAATCAAAAGTCACAGACAAGGTTTGAGCTTCCGGTTGTAGATGTAATGTGGGAGGGCCAAAAGACCTTTCTGCGAAATTTTTCCGAATTTCCAAAGACTTTACGCAGAGACCCAGACAAGGTTCTGCAATACCTCTCAAAAGAGTTTGCAGTACCTGCTGAGAGACTAGGCGACAAGGCAATGTTTGTGGGAAGACGGGCCCCTGATGATTTTACAAGACTGTTTCAAATCTACGTAAAAGACTATCTAGAGTGTCTAACATGCAAAAGTCCTGATACAAAAATTCTCAAAGAAAACAGGATCTCATTTTTAATCTGTGAGGCATGCGGCGCAAAATCTACACTAAAGGGCAAATATGCATAATGCCGTTCTCAGTACGGGTAATTGACTATCAAAAACGCATGATGCTAAACATCTGTGATGAAGATCTGCTAGACCGACACATAACTCAGGATAAACTTGGAATACATATCAACAAAAGCTATTACGGAGAAAAGCTTGTTGCAAGAGAGGAAGCCGAGAGTCTGCTAAAGACTTCGTCGATAATCAACATGGCAGGCAAAGATACTGTCTCCATGTCGCTAGAACTTGGACTCGGTTCTGCAAATGCAGTCAAGACAATTTCCGGTGTTCCCTTTTTGCTCATATATAATATGTGAAAATTATATGACTGACATAATCAGCAAAAAACTCGAGTCGAAGATAGATGACAAGCTTATTTCACAAAGAAGCCGACGACATCTGAAAGACGGTTTCAAGAAAGGCAAGGTCATCAATGAGGTCTTGGATAAACCAACGGTAATGACTCTGTACAAAATGATAACAGACCATATCATTGCACATGTCAACGGCCCTGTGAGTGCAGGCAAAGAGTCTGTTCTCTTTTGGGGAGTAGATGAAAATGATGTTAACGTTGCCCTAAAAATTTATCTTGTCAGTACGTCAAATTTCAAGAAACGCGAGCCCTACATCATCGGAGACCCGCGGTTCACTCATCTCAGAAAAGGCACAAAGAACATGGTTTACCTGTGGGCAAAAAAAGAGTTTCGCAACCTCTCGCAGTGCTATGATGCGGGAATTGCAGTACCGAGGCCAATATATGTTACAAATAATGTCCTGGCAATGGAGTTTGTAGGCACCGG
>DAXZ01000028.1:6796-16406 GCA_002506665.1 Nitrosopumilus sp. UBA526
AAGGCACGCCTGGTTCATGGAGATTTCTCTGAATACAATATATTCAAGACCGGCGACGGTCTGATAGTCTTTGATCTAGGTTCTGGTGTTGACTTGAGGCATCCCAATGCTCACGAATTTCTCAAGCGAGATATTAATAACATTGGACGATTCTTTAACAAAAGAGGAGTCGATATTGAGGATTCAGATAAAATATTTGAGGATATTGTAAAATGAGCTTTGAGAAATTATTATGTATTCCAAATGACAGGATTGCAGTCCTGATTGGCAAGTCGGGAATTGTAAAATCAGATATTGAGATTGCATGCTATGTCTCATTAGATGTTGATGGGGATACGGGCGAGGTTCTCATAAAGTCGCAGGGAAATGTTGAACAGATCCAGCCGTTTAAGGCAATGGAGATCGTCACAGCAATTGGCAGGGGATTTTCACCAGAGGCTGCAATGACCCTACTTAAGGATGATAATACACTGCATGTAATAGACCTTCGAGAGTTTGCAGGAAAGTCCAATGCCAATGTTGAAAGGATAAAAGGGAGGATTATTGGAGAAGGTGGTAGAGCAAGACGAAATATGGAAAATCTTAGCAGTACTCGTATCTCAGTTTATGGAAAGACGGTCTCAATTATTGGCAATGCAGCCAAGTTACGTCTTGCCGTCGATGCAATATCTTCTATCTCTAGTGGAAGTATGCACGGTGCCGTTTATGCTAAACTAGAAGCTGCTAACAGAAAAAAGAAGCAAGCAAAGATGCAATTGTGGGAAGATCAGAATGTCTTCTATTGAGGAAAAATTCAACCAGATCTCTCCAAGTGAATTTTTTTACAGCAATCGTGATCTCGCGGGATTTAGCAATCCTACAAGGTCACTATATACGGCAGTCAGGGAGTTCGTTGAGAACGCGTTGGACGCATGTGATCAGAAAGGAATTCTTCCAGATGTACATCTAATAATAAAGGCAGTAGACCCTGAAAAGCCAGACCCCAAGCACTATATCCTGACTGTCAGGGACAACGGACCAGGCATTGATGCTGAGCACATTCCACCTGCCTTTGGAACCGTGCTTTATGGTTCAAAGTTTGGACTAAAACAGGCAAGGGGAATGTTTGGACTAGGGGCAACGATGGCAATTCTCTATGGCCAGATAACAACCAACAAGCCAGTAATAGTCAAGAGTTCTTCTGATGGTGAAATACAAAACTACTTTGAGATACTCCTTGATATCCAAAAAAACAAACCCATAATTCTCAAACACACAACAACGAATATCTCAAAGAAGGGACTCTCTGTGAGTATATGTCTGGAAGGTGACTATTCAAAGGCAGGAACCAAGATTCGCGATTATGTCTATGAGACCTCGTTGATAACACCGTATGCATCAATCACCTTTGATGACCCCAAGGGACAAAAGTTCACTCATAAGAGATTTGTAAGGGACATCCCCCCGCCACCCACAATAATCCGACCACATCCCCACGGTATTGACGTTGAGCGCATACGAAGAATGATTGTCGAGTCACAGTTTGATATTCCCACCATAGATGATGCAATGATTAGAAAGGTCAAAAAAGATCTTGGGCTAAAGAATTCCAGCTTCACATCAATTATGACAAAGGCGGAGAAAAAATGGAAGAAACTCACACGACAAGTGCGAGTTGTAGTTGCGTTGATATCCTTTCTAAAGATGGATCTTGATAAACTAAACAAAATAAAGATAGAAGATCTTGATATTCCAAACAAGAAACTCATCTACTGGGACTTTGGAGACTCGCAATCAAAATCAGTTGACATGGATCCGGAGAGCCAATACTATAAACAACTGACCAATACAGTTCAGGGGGAACCACTTACTACATTTCTGACCAAGCGGTTTCAACGTGTGGGGCCTACTACTGCAGTAAAATTTGCCGAGTTTGCAAAACTCAAACCCGAAAGGCGGATGGGTACACTAAACAACCAAGAACTAGCACAACTCAGTGACTCGCTTCAAAAGTTTGATGACTTTATGGTGCCTGATTCTAGCTGCCTGGCACCCCTGGGGGACACCCCCCTGGAGAAAGGAATCAAAAAGTTCTTTAATCCTGATTTTACTGCCGTAATCCAGCGTCCACCTTCTGCTTATTCTGGATTTCCATTCATTATAGAGATGGGAATAGCATATGGCGGTGATATAAAGTCTGGAGGACCGCATGTCTACAGGTATGCAAACAGAATCCCGTTGCTCTATGACGAGGGAAGCGATGTTGTTCTCAAAGTGGTCAATGATATTGACTGGGGACGATACAAGGTAAAGGGTGACCCTCCTTTTATCATCGTGTCTCACATATGCTCCACTAGAATCCCATACAAGACTGCAGGAAAAGAAAACGTTGCTGACAGGCAAGAGATAGAGCGGGAACTACGACTAGCCTTGCAGTTTTTGTCTCGAAAGTTGTCTGCGTTTATGTCAAAGAAAGGGCAGGCCGAGATGGCTAAAAAGAGGGCAAACCTCTATGCAAAATATATGCCAATGATTGCAGAATTTTGTACCGAACTTGCAGGAAAGAAAAAGATGCCTGACTACAAAAAGATGCTAGATATGGACCACACAGTCCAACTAAAAATAAGCGAGGAGGCAAAGATTGAAAACAACTAAGATAAAAGCAAACAAGAAAGCCGATGAGAAACAAAAGACCATCCTTGAGATGCTAAAGAGCCATGGCGCAAAGATATACACAGACTTGGATAACGGGCAGTTTCCAAAGTTTTCGATTCCTAGCAGGTCAGTAAGCAATATAGTTTATGACAAAAAATTCAGGCAGTATATTCTAGGTAACAGTGCGGCACTGCGAAGTTCTAGAAACTCTTCACAACTCCGGTCTTTTACGCAGCTTATCTGGCTGGCATTCTTTGCAAACAGGCTGACACACGAGAAAAAATCATCCACTCTAAGGGATGTCTATTACTCCTCGCAGGCCTTTGCCATCGAGTTTGATGATCAGTCAGAATCAGATAACATAATTGTAGACCTCGAGGCAGTCACGTCAAGACCTCGGGAGGACTTTCACATATTTCCAGAAGAGCGCAGCTCAATCTTTGGTGATCTAACCATAGAGTATACCATTCCCGGATATGAGGGAAAGCGCATGAATCTAGCAAACCATCCTGACGGATACTCTATCGGCCCTAGTCTGACTACTGCAGAGCTAGTTGACACTAGCGCCGAGATAGTAATTGCCATTGAGAAAGGCGGACTTTTTACTAGGTTTGTTGAGGAACAAGTCGACAAAAAATTCAAATCAATTATAATTAATACTGGCGGGCAGGCCCCCCGTTCAACTCGAACACTGCTAAAAAGACTGCATGATGAGATGGGGTTGCCTGTAATTGTGCTTACAGACGGTGATGTGTATGGCGAGCACATTGCAATGGTCATAAAGTCCGGCTCTGCTAATGCCGCCCATCTTAGGGAACTGACTGTCCCTGATGCAAAATGGGTGGGGGTATGGGCAACTGACATTGAAAAATACAAACTGCCCACCATCCCAATGACAGAGTCTGACATAAAGCGATGCCATGATCTCAAAAATGATCCGCGATATCAAGAAGGAATATGGAAAAAAGAGCTTGATGTATTTCTACGAATAAAGAGAAAGGCAGAACTAGAGGCATTCTCAAAATACGGCCTGACAAACATCACTGACAAGTATCTGCCACAAAAACTGGAACTGGCAAGAAGCCTGTGACTATTTTATTCGCAGTGTCAATACGCCGTTTCTGTACTTGAAATCAAATATCTGCATCTCGCTTGCGTCTGGGATGGGAATCTCTTTTGAAAACCCCGATGTCCCGCGAATGTACAAGACCCCGCTTACAAGTCTGACTGCAATCTTGTCCTCAGGGCCTGGCACTTCGGCAACAAAGACAAACTCGTTTTCCCCTTTGATCAAATCATAAACCCAGTTCTTTGTCTCTTGTTCCATTGTCTGAGTGTATACGGGCTTGTGGTCTTTGGCCAGTTTTTTTAGCACCCTGACCCAGTAAAACATTGTAATGGCAGCAGCCCCAATCAAGATAAAACTCACAAATCCAGAGTCTGCCCTCTGAGTCATTATGTAGACGATTCCCAAAAACAAGATTATGATGATTGGTATGGCCAGATTCAGTGACTGATCATTTGAGTATGTCCTCTTGTAGCTTGCCAAACACCAAAATTTACAATCTGCCAAATATAAAGTATCTTTGGTTTTTATTACTATTCGCACACCTCTGTGTATATTGTCTAATGACAGACTCTCAATATGTGGTATTGCCGCAAGGGGAACGATCATTGCTACAGTCATTGTAATTCCCTCCCTTGTGGCATTTGCACTCACTTGGGCAGTATCTGAGAGTCTGACTCAGGCCATAATTCTAGGCGCAGTCATCCATTTTGTTGCCATGGGGTTCTCGTCAAAGATCTCAAGAAAGATACTTTGGAGAAAATGACTGTATGGTTTTATGTAGCAATGATATGTACACAAGATAGTTTGGAAATTGAAGATGACCTTGTATCTGAGATACGGCTGACCCGCATTCAGGCCAAGGTCTATCTGCTAGTTACATGCAACGGGAAGATGTCTTTTGAAATGATTGCAAAACACCTAAAGATCTCCCCCGATGAGGCAAAGGAGACATCGCAGAATCTGATGGCACAAGGCGCTTTTATTGACATCTCTCCAACAGAGTTTGAGGCCATGCATCCAAGATTTACTGCTGTAAACATGTATAGAAAGATGTGTGAGCAAGAGAATATAGAGTTTAAACGAAATAAAATAGTTGACAATATAGGGGCGGTTCTAGAAAAACCATATGATGATGCAAGAACTAAATAATACCAATGTCAGGCAAATGGCATTGGGCATTGACACTGAAACCTGCAAACACCAGCCAATCTATTTTGGTGTAGTAAACATCAACCTTGATGAGAAAACCATAGGCTCTGTTGATGTCTGGAGATGTGGTGTTTGTAAGAAAAAGTTTTGTGAAGAAAAACAGCTAGGAATTGAAGAGATTGCAGACCTTGTAGGCATGCCAAAGATTACACCCGATGCAAAGTGGGGGGTTACTGTATGCAAGCTGCAACAGGCCAAATACAAATGGAAGCTAGTAAAATTAAAACAACATGAGGAGATAAAACACGAGTGTCTAGATGAGCAGACGATTTCGCTCAAAGTCGATGATTTCAAAGTCAAAGATGATCAGCATTGGAGTTTTCTAATTGATGAGAACATTAACAGGGCAGTAGAGATCTAATCACAAAGATGGATCTCAAAGTTCACATCAACAACCTTCATGGAAGCCAGATGGCCGCCAAGATTACTGGCATTTTTACAATAGATGAACACGAGTTTCGTTTTACTGCCATTGCATTTGGAAGAATAGGCGGACAAAATATTGGCGCAAAACTCTCACAGACAACAGAGCAAAAGCTAGCAAAGCTAGGCTATGACGTGGAGGACGTGATACTGTCGCTTCAAAAGAATCTACTGCAAGGGGATCTGACTCTTCCTGAGGGGCTCAAAAAAGAGTCCTTTGCTGATGATTAAAACTCGGCTTCCTCTAGTGCTTTGGCACACAAGCAACTTTTTGTCTTTGGAATCTTGTCGACTAGTCCTGTTAGCAACTTTTTTGTCTCTTTTACATTCTTTGAGAGTGTCTCAAGAACCTCTTTGGCAGTAACTGGTTTTTCTGCCCAGACATCATAGTCTGTAACAGTTGAAATTGATGCATAACACATCTGTGCCTCTCTGGCAAGCTGGCATTCTGGGACAAGTGTCATTCCGATTATGTCCGCATCCAGGGTTCTGTAGAACTTTGACTCTGCCTTTGTGGAGAATCGTGGGCCTTCTATGCAGACGTATGTGCAGTCTCTGTGTATTTTTGTACCTTGGTGGTCTGTTACCTCAAGAATTGTTTTTTGCAGCTCAGGACAGAATGGATCTGCTACTGAGATGTGAATGACTCTGCCATTCTTTGAGAACGAACCGTCCCTTGATTTTGTAAAGTCTAGAAACTGTGTAGGCAGTGCAAAACATCCCGGCTCTAGCTCTTTTTTTAGACTTCCAACTGCCGATGGTGCAATAATCCTTGAGACTCCCAACTCTTTGAATGCCCAGATGTTTGCCTTGTAGTTAATCTTGTGCGGGGGTATGGAATGTTTCTTTCCATGTCTGGGCAGAAATGCAATCTTTCGTCCTTTAAAGGCGCCAACTGTAATTGTATCTGAGGGCTTTCCCCAGGGCGTATCAACATCTACCTCGTGTGAATCCTGCAACAGTCCTGAATCATAGATTCCGGTTCCTCCAAAAATTCCTATCTCAATGTCGCTTTCCACTAGTATTTCACCAATGATTTACAGTTGTATTTGTAAATCTTTTTGATTCCACCTAGTCCAACTAACTCGATTATAAATGCAAATCCTACTATGTTGCCGCCTACCTTTTCCATCAATTTAGCCGATGCCTGTGCAGTTCCTCCGGTTGCTAGCAGGTCATCGCATATGAGCACCCTTTCTCCTTTTTTGAGAATATCCTTTTGAATCTCAAAGGTGTCTTTTCCATATTCAGTCGTATATGCCAGTTTCACAGTCTTGCCGGGCAGTTTTCCTGCTTTTCTAATCATTACTATGCCCTTGTTGTATCTTGTGGCCAAAATTGACGCTAGAACGAATCCACGTGCCTCTGTTCCTGCAAACACATCGATATCTTTTGGATGGAAATGCTTTGCAAATTCGTCTGCCATGTATGATAATGCTGATGGATCCTTCAAAATCGGACTAAAATCTTTGAACAAAATCCCCTTTTTGGGAAAATTTGGATAAATTGTAATCCTGTCCTCTAGGTTCATCATGTTTATGCAAACGTGGTAACATAAAATTGTTTGAAACTAGGGTACTATCTCAAAAGTTGTCTCTACGGTATCTGTTGGATTTGTTGCATTGAATGTATATATTCCGGGGGCTGTATTTTTGGGAATTAACCATGGCTGAACACTAATACCATCTTTTGTTATTGGTCCATTTAGCACGCCTACCTGTATGCCATCATCTGATAAAATCCGAATAATGGGTTTTGTTGTCGCACCAAACACTTTGATTCTGAGTGTGTTTGCATCGTCTCCTTTCTCTACGGTTATGGTCATTCCTTCTGTTGCTGATGTAACAACTTCGATCATGACAGTGTCTGAGGTATTGTCGTTTCTTGCATTTATCTTCCAAGTTCCTGTTTTTGCATCTGAGGGAACTCTGAACGAACTCTCAGAAACATTTCCACTTTTATCTGAATACACCTCTTTGGTCTTTATCCTATTTCCGTCAGGGTCAATCATGGTTATAGTCATAAAAACATTAATCTCTTCATTTTCCTTAGTGCCGGTAGTTCCTAAAATCAATATGGGATCTCCTGGATTATATTCTGTCTTTGTAGTTTGGATATCTATACTGCCAGAACCTGTCTGAAAACCTACTGTAAAGATCTCTGTACTATGTGTATTTCCTTTACTTATTACTGCAGTATACACTCCTGTGGTAAATCCTGCAAGACTGATTGTATGTGTGGCCCGCCCATCTTGTTTTAGTGTGATAGATACCTCCCCGCCTTTTGGATTATCATTATCATCTAGA
The DNA here is from genome assembly GCA_002506665.1 of Nitrosopumilus sp. UBA526. Taxonomy (GTDB): domain Archaea; phylum Thermoproteota; class Nitrososphaeria; order Nitrososphaerales; family Nitrosopumilaceae; genus Nitrosopumilus. Next base: position 14,438 of record DAXZ01000028.1, read on the forward strand.
ACTAGTAAACTAATAACCTCTAATGCCTCACCTATCAGTGTGATTGTCGCAGTCTCTCCTTGTCTGTAATTACGTTTATCAAACTCTAGGTTAACTGGAATTATCGGTGCCTGTCCAAGTCCTGCATAAGCGAACTCTTTGTATTGGCCCTGGCTTGCAACTAGGGTGTATGTTCCTTCTGGCGTATCTACCGTGGTCGGATATTCATAATTAACCACTCCTGAATTATCCACATTGATAGTATCTGAGGCAATCTCCTTTCCTAGAATGTTCTCTAGGACTAGATCTAGTGGAACGTTTGGCAGGGCGGTTCCATTAAATCTCATGGTCTCACCACGCTCAAATTTCACACTAGTTGGCGTGATGTTGATTTTTTTATCTGACTTGACTGTCCAATAAATCTCCTTACTGTCCCGTCCATCAGTAATAATTGCACTATATCTTCCGACCGGGGTGTCTGTTGCCACAAATATGGGCTCGTCTAATCTCCAGTTTCCATTACTGTCAATACTGGCTGTTCTTGAATTGATTACTGTTCCATCGGGCGTGTGAATTTCTGCTGTGACTGCGCCATTTGATCTTCCTGTTCCAGATATGTTCAAAGAGTCACCTGTGTTGACAACATCGGGAATTCCCTGAATTGAAAGCCTGATATCTTTTAACGCTACTCTGCTTGCCTTTGCATCAACTCTGAGGCTTAACTTTTTTTCCTTACCTTCAATGTCTTTGACTATAAAATCTACTCTTCCCTCACTTTGATCATCTGGAATCTTTACTGTGGTCACAAAGTGACCATCTTCATCTGTCTCAAAGGTTCCAATATTTCTAGTATCAATGTAAAAATCAAACTCTTGTAATCCTCCAAAATTATCCCCCGTCACTCTGACAGTTGAACCGACATTTGGGTTCTTTGGAATTATCCTAAATACCGACTCGGCTGACATGCTATCTGCGGGTTCATCAATAATTACTTCTGGACTATCTATGGGCAGTATTGTACCGATTATCCCCGTATCTATCTGCGCGTCACTGCCATCTAATGCTTGCCAGTTAATTACTGAATTTGGCCTGTCCATCTTTACTCCAAACTTTACAGACTCTCCCTGACTGATAGACCCCGGTGATGCAAAGACTACTGCTTGCCCATCTCTCTTACCTATCCATCCTTTCTCAGTCTTGAATGATTCAATACTAAAACTGTCTCCGGGCCAAATTCTCACGGTGTCTACTTTTTTGTCTGAATCATTTCTCAGTTCTAGTATGACTGTCTCCTCAAGCGTGATATCCCTTACTGTAATTTCCTGTGCATAAACATCTGGTATGGATACTAGCATGATTAAGGACAATACAATTGAAAGGAAAATTCCTCCAGTAGAGGATCTATTCATGTAACTCTGATTCAATATCTCTCACTTAAACCTTGAATGAATGCTTTTGTATTTTCCAGTTTAGTGTTTTTCATGAGCAAACTTTTTAAATTCTATGATTTGGCTTTCTGGAATTTTGCCAGATCCGGCTTTGTTACTGCATTTTGATACTGTCTAATCCGTTCGGCAATTAGTCTGTATAATGATCTAAACTGATCCTTGGTTTTATCTGACAAGAAATCAGTCTCCTCCAAAGTGATCTTTTCACAGATGTACCGTGTGATCTCCACTCGGTCAAACTCTTCCCAGTCATCTTCTCTATGCTCCTGCCATATGCTTCTTAATTTCTCCAAAACCCCGCCCCCTTCTCTAGATGCGACCTCCTTGGGTGTAAGATTTGAAAAACCTTCCTGTCTCAACTTTATCTCATACGTCTGGTTTACCGGATACAGATAATCCTCTAGTGCAACATAGTCCTCAATTGATTCGAGCTTTTTTCCTTCACGTTCAAAGAATATAGTCTGAATAGCAGAAAAATCATTTGAGACTAGTTGAGCAGAGATCTGCCTTGACTCTTCGGAATTATCTAACAGAACAAACGT
>DAXZ01000079.1 GCA_002506665.1 Nitrosopumilus sp. UBA526
TTTTGGTATCTGGTGTTTTATCCTTGCTTTCTTTAGCAGTATCGTCTTTAGACTGGGTAGCATCTGGTGTTTTGTCATCTTGTTCTTTTTTTGCAGCTTCGCTTATCTTGGCCCTTGTTTTCTCTAGTCTTGAAAATATTGTAGGGTTGACATGTTTTTTGGCCAATTCTTCATCATTATAGACATAGAATGTCCCAGTAATGAGAGATTGTCCTACATGAGTTTTCAATCTCATTGGGATTACAAATTTGCCATCAAGTTTGAATTCTTTTGTAACCATGTCTACTGCTTCCAAGCGTCTGAGTTTGCCTCCTAATCCTGCAAAATTACATGTCAGCTCCCTCCTAGACAGAAAGCTGTTCTCTACGTCTGTAACCATCTCAATTATGGACATTTATCAGAAATCTCTAGATATTTCATATAAACCTTGAATTGTGGAGCGATATAACAGAGTATTATTTGGACAAGTTAGTCTATATGGATTCAAGTAACAGAAAATGAACTAAAAATCCCAAACTAATAGTAAAATGTGCGAAAATGATACAGTTTTTTTGTATCAGGGATTCTCACGTAAAATAATCTCAACTGGTTTTGTAAAGTCATCTAGTATGGCACTGCCTACACTAATTTTACGCTCTTCTTTTGGGTCATATGATACTACAACCTGGATCTTATCAGCAGTAATTACATATTCTGCTGTTGAACCATCTTGTAACACAACAACATCAGTAAATGGAGTAGTAAATGGAGTTTGTAGTGTCAGTACAACCTTGTATTTTGTCAGTGATACACTAGTTATTGGTATTTCTGTGGGTGGGGACATTGTAGAATCCCATACTTTAAAGTCTGCAATAGCAGCTGATGAGATAGACGTGTCAATGCGTGGTGAGAATCTTATCTTTATCTTGCCGTCATCTGAATATACATGATCAGCACGTATAGTATCTACAGTGTGAGAAAGATGATTTTTGACTGGTTCATTTGTAAATGGAGGTAATGTGACCGTGCCTGCAACAATTCCATCGCCAGAATAAGATACGGTAACTGATTCAATATTAGAGCTAGTAAGAGGATCAGCTAGTGTTAATGTGGCCTTGTATTGTGTAAGTAATACATTAGTGACTGTTGTGCCAGATACTTCAAAGTCAGATTCACTAGCAGATGATGCATTTACATCAATGCGTGGTGAGAATCTTATCTTTATGGTACCGTCATCAGAATATACATAATCTGCACGTACAGTATCTACAGTGCGAGCAAGACGATCGACTACTGGTTCATTTGTAAATGGAGATAATGTGGCCGTGCCTGCAACAATTCCATCGCCAGAATAAGATACGGTAACTGATTCAATATTAGAGCTAGTAAGAGGATCAGCTAGTGTTAATGTGGCCTTGTATTGTGTAAGTAATACATTAGTGACTGTTGTGCCAGATACTTCAAAGTCAGATTCACTAGCAGATGATGCATCTACATCAATACGTGGTGAGAATCGTATCTTTATGGTACCGTCATCAGAGTAGATAGCATCAGTTGTTACAGTTACAGTGCGAGCAAGATGATCGACTACTGGTTCATTTGTAAATGGAGGTAATGTGGCCGTGCCAGCAACAATTCCATCGCCAGAATAAGATACAGTAACTGATTGAATATTAGAGATAGTAAGAGGATCAGCTAGTGTTAATGTGACCTTGTATTGTGTAAGTAATACATTAGTGACTGTTGTGCCAGATACTTCAAAGTCAGATTCACTAGCAGATGATGCATCTACATCAATACGTGGTGAGAATCTTATATTTATGGTACCGTCATCAGAATATACATAGTCTGCATGTACGGTAGTAGGAATATTTTCCTGAGGATTATGGCCTGTAATATCAGCATAGTCTGCAATACGGTCTATAATTGCTCTTTCTTCAAAGTTCTCTAGTATAGTCGTGCCTAGGGCAATTTGACGGTTATCTTGTGGGTCGTATGATACTGTAAATGTACCAATGGTATCACGTATTATTGGTGTGCCAAGTTCAAGAACTAGGCTCCATTGTGAGAGAGATGTGCCAGTTATGGGTATGGTAGTTGTACCATCAGATATTGTAAAGTCAGCTGCATCTACAGATGATGCAGACGTGTCAATGCGTGGTGAGAATCTTATCTTTATGGTACCGTCATCTGAATATATGAGGTCTGCAATTACTTGGGGCGGTAATGTAGTAATAGATATAGTAGATTCTGGACCCGGACCTGCACTATCTACAGCTGCCACGCTAAAGTAGTATGTGGTGAGAGGATCTAGGCCGCTAACAATAGCATCTGCATGTGGACGGATACCATCTTCAAATGTTTCAAGGCTGTCTTTAGTTTTACCAAACTTTATGATATAATCTATAGCCTCAGGATTAGATCTATCCCAATCCCAAAACAATTCAACCATGTTAGAACCTAGATCACTACCTAATGATTCGGGGGCAGGTAACGGCGTTCCAGATACTTGGGAATAGTAGCCATGACCTATGTTGTTTACTGCAGCTACCCTAAAGTCGTATAGTTCACTATTTATCAGGTCGGATACACTATACACCAATTCATTATTTCTAGACTCAAGAGGCTCATTTGTAGTAGCAGGAATCCAAACGGAGTCACTAGCTCTTTTGTACCCTATGGTATAACCAGTAATGCCATCTTCGCTAGTGATAAACCATGATAAACTAACCTCGCCCTTACCAGATGGCTCTAGAACCAATTCAGCAGGTGCTTCAGGGACGCCACATGCAAGCAGTTCAGAGTTTGGATTTGAATACTGTATATTAACACGATAAGTTGTAGTAATAATAAGAGATGATACAGTAATGTCTATTGTTTCACTAGATGTGCCTAATTGACATGTTCTTATGATATTTTCTGTAACTGCATCGTAATTGTCTGGAACTGTAAATGTAAAAGTATTGTCATTCCTATCACCAGGTAAAAATACTGATTTTGGAATTTTTATATCTTCATTGTTAAATGAAAATGCTTTTGGAGTGAATCTATCTTTTGCTTTTTGATAATCAGATAGATGATTAGTAAGAGGAGATGTAGCATACCAGCTAGTACCACTACCGGGATCGCTACCAGCAATCTCAAATTCTATTCTATAAACTAATGAATCAATCTCAAAGTCAAAATCAGATGAAAGTGGAATTGAAAATACTAGGGTATTAGAAGAGTCAAAAGCATCGGTATCAGTTCCAATTATTGTATCGCCTTGAAGTAAAAGTCCTCTCACAACAGCTGAATTAAGAAATGCGGGTATAGGAGGTTCGGTGCTGACAGTCCAGTCTAATGAATTATCATTAACATTGTAAATCACATTTTCAGATAGGCGAGGGATAAATTCTGTTAATTCAGTGTTAGAAGTGGGTGAGTCAGGTAATGGCTGTGTGGGGGAGGGGGGAGGGGATGGAACATTTTCTGGTGGAATAGTGACAGTTGCAATATCTGAAAACCCACTAGTAGCGCCATTAGAAGTGGTTTTGAGATAGACTCTAAAGTTAAATTCGGTTTGATCACTAGGAGGTTCTATAATAGCAACAGTGGCTGTAAGAATGTTAGTTGGTTCTTGGGTCTCATCAAGAACAATCATACCGTATTTATTCCAAGTCCCATTAGAGAACCATTCTAGAAAATACTCAGCAGTGTCACTGCCATCAATACTAGGTATAGTCCAAGTTAGATTAAACTTGTAACTAGTACTAGAACTATCTGTAGAATCAAATGTTGCTGTAAGGTTTGTTGGTGCAATAGATGGGTCAGTTTGAGCATCTGTCATTTGAACTGATGTCATCATAATGACTGCAACAATTGATATCAAGAGAATTTTATTCATAAATCAAAATACGAGGGAATAGTACAGTATAAAGGCATATCGTTTTTTGGTTCTGTGTAGTTTGCGGGTGNNAAGGGCTCTTATATAAGAGCCCTTAATCATGGTATTTGGAGTTCAACATGATATCTCACAGTTTTTGTAGTATCCAAAAATCCGTGCCTATTTTTGTCACTCTAAGGTTTGAGAAGATATGTAAAATATTGAACCAATTCAGAGACAACTTTAGGCATACAGCTATTTACCAATGTATAGGCCTCAAGGCATGACTAGGTACAGTACTATACCAAGATGCATTATAATTACAAAAGAGATTTAAGAAATTCCACCAAGGTAATACTATGGAAAGATACATGATTCACTTGACAAATACCGGTTATGCGCCTGAAAACTCTCGCGAGATAGTGTACAGGGCAAGGAGCCTAGCGTCTGTGATGAATGTGTCTGTAAGAATTGCCCGAATTGCCAAAAAGTTTGTAGAGTTTGATGTGGCAGTTGAAGAAAAGGATCTAGAGGAGCTTGTCAAAAGATTGTCCCCCATTGGTCCAGTTGACAATGTCAGACATGTCATAGAAGAGGAGATTGATAAAGAGAGAGGAATCCAAGATGGGATCTTTTATTTTAACAGCGAACGTTACTGGGAGAGTCATGAGGCGTTTGAAGGAGTCTGGAAGCAGTGCTTTGGACGAGAAAAGGATCTTGTTCAAGGAATCATTTTGATGGCAGTGGCATTTGCTCATGCACAAAAAAATGATGTGTCCATAGGCATAGGAATGCTTCGCAGAGTCTTGGAAAAATTAGGTACGTCCCCGTCAACATACCATTCAATTGATGTTGATAGAATAAGGGGCAAGGCCGTCAGAATGCAACAGGCAAACCATCTGACTAGGTTTGAGATTTGATTAGCTCTAAGGATTTTGAAACTACATCTGCACCTTCAAGCAGTCCCATGCTTCCTTTCCTTGCCTGCGCTTCAGTCATTCTAGTGGTTCCATCATTTTTAATAAAATCACCAGAGACCAAGACCGGAACAGGGTCATCACTGTGTCCCTTGTTAATGCATGGTGTTGAGTGATCTGCAGATACCACAATTGCCACCTTGCTTGAGTCTATATTCTCAACTAGTGTCTTGAAGAATCTTTGATCAATCTCTTCGATGTTCCTTGTCTTGCCTATGGCGTCCCCATCATGACCAAACTCATCAGGCCCCTTGAGGTGTACATATATCGCGTTTTGTGTCTGCATTGCACGTGCTGCAACCCTTGCTTTTTCTTCATAGTCAGTCTGTCCCCCGGCGTCAAATACCTTCATGTTTAGAACCTTGGAGATCCCCAGTTCCACTGGCATGTCTACTATGCATGAAAAGTTCATGCCGTATTTTTCGTTGATTTGGATCACATGTGGGTATTTGTTTCCTGCATCTCTAAGCAATATACAACTGAGTTGTTTTTTGTTCTCATCTTTTCTTTTTTTGTTTATCTGACTTGCCTGCATTATGGAGGATGATTTTTCAGAGAACTCGTTTATCAGATCTGCAGTAAATTTGGAATCTTTTGTGTCTTTTAATGGCAGACATTTCTCAATTTTTAAAAAGTCTCCGACTGCTTTTGCTACCCCCATGCCCCCGATATTGCTGTAGGCAGGATCAGTGTTGGTAATTCTTGATGATAACCTTTGAGAGTTTTTTCTGATTCTGACTGTAACTCTGTGACCTATAGTTGGAGAAACGACCACGGAGATATCTGGAGATGAAAAGGCTATCTTTTCTTCGATCTCCTGAGCTAGGTCATTGGCATCTGCTCTTTCAATGTGTCTGCCTGCCCTTCTATCTATGATCACGCCGTTCTCATCTAATGTGGAATAATTTCCTCGCAGAGCCAGGTCTCCATCTCTAAAATCAATTCCTATCCCAATTGCCTCAATCACACCCCTGCCGGCATAATCGACATGTTTGAATTTGTATCCTAGCATGTTAAAGACTGCAATGTCTGATTCTGGAGCAATTCCCTTTCCAACTGAGATTACCTGACCTATGACTCCGTTGCTTGCAATTCTATCCAATGTCGGGGTCTTTGCAGCTTCTAATGGGGTCTGTCCATCCAAGTCCGGGTGTGGAAGATCTCCTACTCCATCTAATAGGACATAGATCATGTGAATATCAGAATTATTCAAATTCCCCGATTATTTCAGATCTGATGCTCTCCTTTAAATCTTGCAACAGACAATACGATCAGTCACAACAAGAGCCATCCCGCAGAGTCAGAATTAGGAAAAAGTGTATTGCTAAATGCATGACAAAAATTCGATCTTTTGAGAATTTATTTTTCAAAACGGCCATCTGACAGGTTGTAGCAAACGTTTTAACATACATTTTGTTTCCATTAACCATAATGGGGGATATGCGCAAAGATTATGTTTCTGAGCGTTTCATGATTGTCTCAAAAAAAGATGGCAAAGTAGATCCAAAAAAATCACCCTTTGCTCCAGGAAATGAATCCATGACAAACCTATCTGTCTTGTCCCTTGTTGCAAGGGAAGGAATGTTGCAGCGTCTTCAAGACAACGAGGATGAGTATGTTAAGGGCTGGGCTATCAGGGTCTTTGAGAGCAAAAACCCCATTGTCTCAATAGAAACAGAAAACTCGTATAGCGACAAGCCGTTCTACAGTGAACCGGCATATGGATATCACTATATCGTAGTTGCAACCCCAAATGAGAAGGATACTTTTGCAACCATCGATACTGAGCAATGGTCAAACGTTCTAGTAGTTGTTCAAGACAGGCTACGATGGCTTTACACCCAAAAGGGAGTAACCTATGTCTCAATATATGGAGACCACGGTGACTTGGCAGGTAATGTCAACCCACATCCTCACCTCAACTTGCTGACATTTTCCACAATTCCCCCCGTCATTGAGACAGAAGCTGAGGCGTCTCACAAGATCTTAAATGAAAAGGGAGTATGTCCCATGTGTCAGACAGTAAATGAAGAGATCGGTGGCCCAAGGCAGGTACTTCAGACAGAAGGGTTTATCGCATTTTGTCCGTGGTCGCCATCATACCCGTATGAGTTTTGGATATCCCCCAAAAAACACACAACTAGTTTCTCAAAGATAACCCAGAAAGAGATCAATGATTTATCATTAATTTTAAGAGCCACATTAGGCGGACTCACAAAGACTGTCAAGAATGTCGCATACAATCTAGTCTTTCATCTCTCCCCTGAAAAGAAGAATAGTAGACAGATTCATTGGCATGTCGAGATATATCCTATCACAAAATCCTGGTCTGGTTTGGAACGTGGATATGGGATATTTTTAAATGATGTATCTCCGGAGCAGGCAGCAGAAAAGCTTGGAGCTGCTTGCAGAAAGGAATTGGCAAATCTAGTAGGCATTGTCTGAAATGGTTTATTTATCAATCAGGGAGCGTTAGAGTCATGGCAATACAGAGGTGGCTTGCAATAGCTAGTGCAGGATTGTTTGCAATGTTTGCAGGAGAGATGATTTCGATTTACAACTTTATGGTTTCTGTTCCAGACGATTTTGAATTTGCGAGATCATTTAGTGCCGACCCCAAGATTATCCAGTTCGTCTCAATCGGTGTTGCACCGGCAGGCATCTTGGCGGCAGTGTCTTTTATCATGTCAAGGCAGTACGGTTCAAGACAGATTGGCGTCATAATAATTATCGGGGGGATAGTTTTGCTTGCAGGAATGCTTGTATGCTACAGTATATTAGATAATATTGATGAGGTATATCTTACTGATGCAGTAAGATATGTTCCGTTTGTGTTTATGGGACTGTCACCTGCAGTGATCGGTGTTGGTGTGTCTCTCATCAAGAACAAAAAGAGACGTCCAAAAAAAGAGTTCTTTTAGACATTATCTAGCCGCATTTCATTGGCCACTTTTTTAAAACCAAGTCTTTGATAAAACGGCATTACATCGTCTGTGCAGTCCAAAATGGTTTTATAGCAACCCCGGCTCTTTGAGATCTCTACAAGACGGCTCACTATCTTTTTGCCTATCTGCTGGCCTTGAAAGTCTAGGTCTACTACCACATCCTCTATGTGTCCTGTCAGACCCCCATCATGGATGAATTTTTGCTCTATGAAAAGTGTTGCAGACCCCACTATTCTCTCGCCTACTTTGGCAACTAGGATGATATAATCAGGGTTTGAGTTGATCTTTTCAAATACTGTCTGTGCTTTGGACGAGTCCATACTGCTTGCCTGTGCTAGCGAGTCAAGGGACTTTAGAAACCCGTTGTAGAGATCTTCTTTTCGTAGTTCCCGGATTATTGGATTTGTCATCTCAGATCTTTCCAAGTTTTAAGATGTGCTCCTTGTATGCCTTTCCATATGCTGTCTTGTCACCTATATCTGTAAACCCGTTTTTTGTAATAAAACTGCTGACTAGCTTTTTTCCATTCATGGCTTTTTTGATCACATCATCCATTCCATAAGGCCTGTTCTTTGGAATCAGGCTAAAGATGTGTGGTTCCATCACATAACAGCCCATGTTTACATTTGTCTGCATCTCTGGTTTTTCATTCCAGCTTTGCACTCGGCCCGTCTTTGAGGTATCGATAACTCCATATGGCAATCTGGTTTTGTAACTGCTTAGTCCCATAGTGACAAACGCTTTTTTTGCTCTGTGCTGTTTTATCATGCGCCTAAGGCTAAAATCAAATATCGAGTCACCATACATGCATACAAAGGTATCATCAACAAACTCTTGGGCAGTCTTTAGCTGGCCTGCAGTTGCCAATGGTCTTTGTGAGACAGCATACTCTATGTCAACACCAAACCTCTTGCCGTCTTCAAAATAATCCTCAATGGTCCGTCTAAGATAACTTACACATAGAACCAGTGACTTTATTCCATTTTTTCTTGTCCAGTCTATGATGTGCTCCAAGATTGGCCTTTCGCCTAACGGCAACATTGGCTTTGGAAGAAATGTTGTGTATGGCTGAAGTCTAGTACCTAATCCTCCAGCTAGAATTATGGCTTTCATAGATTCCAATTTAAGATATGACTATTTATGTCAAAGGTTGGTTTGTATTTTAGATTATTTTTAATATTTTTTTCAAGACATTTTGTGGTGTATCTCCAAAGACAATGATCATGGGCTCCTTGCCAAAGTCCCCCCTGTGATAGATGACATCTGGTGGAATCCTGGAATCTTTAATGGCATTTTGAATTCCCCATTTTATAGTAGAGTCATGTCGTTTTATCTCAGATGGTTCTTTGTGTCTGTCATAGCTTGAGACTATAAAGTCTAGTCTCGTGGCTTTGGATATGATGGCATCATGATATTTTAGGTTTATTGCAGAGCAGACTTTGGGGAATTTTTTATTTACTGATAGTAATGCCGCCGCCACATGCTCAGAACCACCGTAGGTCAGACTGCCTGCAACAGTAACAGTCTTGCCTACCTTGACTATTCGGCCAGACAGTCCTAGAATGTCCCGGGTTGACTTTGGCCGCAGTTTAGAGTATACAAAGTTTGTCTGGCATTCAGGGATGTTTTTGTGGATGTCTCGGATTTCTACAAACTCGTCAATTGCTTGAGACAGTTCAGAGATTGTACTGTCTTTAACATTTGTTATTTTTATTCCCTTTCCAATATTTTTTGCGTTTCTTATGGAATTTGTTGCAAATTCCTTGGAGAATTTTACCGACTGGCGGATTGTTCTGCCATCAGATATTGCAAATGTCATTGCGGCCGAATAGTTGCATCCACTTCCGTGATTGGTGCTGGTAATTTTGTCTCCTGCGACAAAGTACTTTGTATTCTCTGACAGGACAAAGTCTGATATTTTATTGTCTCTTTTGATTCCAGTTATTATCACGTTTCTTGCTCCCATCTTTTGGATGGCAAGTGCGACTTTCTCTATATTTGAGCTAGCCCTCATCCCTGCAAGCGTTGCAGCTTCGGACATGTTTGGGGTAATGACCGTGGCAAGTGGCACTAGGTATCTTTGAAAGTCTGCAATGGCTGATCTTTCTAGTAATGTTCCACCTGTCGTTGATATAATAACAGGGTCGACTACTATTGGCACTCCAAGTCCGCACAGTTGTCGATATATGGTTTTGATGGTTCTGGAATTAAAGACCATTCCTATCTTTATCCCATCAATTGTGAAATCCGACAAGACGGATTCTATCTGGTTTTTGAGAATTTTTTGCGATACTGATTCAACCATTCCAAAACTTGTTGTGTTCTGACTTGTTACTGCTGTGACCACAGTTAGACCGTGGGCGCCAAGTTCTGCAAATGCCTTGATATCACTTTGGATTCCAGCACCAGATGATGGATCAGATCCGCCTATCGAAAGTAGGTTCATAGGATCTTTGTAATATTTAGCACTAATCTATTTTTTCTTTTTTTTTCTGAGTGGATTATACATCACCTATAGGATATGATATCATGATGTTTGCCAGTAGATGGACTGTCATATAGCATGAAATATGGGCAGTATAATTCTCCGTACAGAATCATGTTACCACTAGAGTTACATGATGGTATTACCTCCACCACAGATGCTTGTTCAGAAGATGCATTTATCCAGAGTAATAGATATTTCTGACCTAGAGAAAGAAAAGAAATCTCTTTTAAAAGAAATTGTTAAAAAAATCTTTGCTAGAACTGATCCTGAAAAGATCAAGTATTCACAACGGGTTCTTGGACAACATTTTGGTCATTCTCATTTACACACGATTGGAATTATTTCAGAATATCGAACAGTGACGAGAGATGGAAAAATTATAAAATTTGTGCCACCCATAATAGTAAGTGGAGTCGGACATAATCCTGATGAAAAATACAGAGATGCTACAATTAATTTTCAACTAGATGTAAATGAGGCAGAATTATTGATAAAAAATTTGTCAGGTGTAATTGAAGAGACTAAAATTCAAATATCAGGAATACGTAAAAAATTTGGTGGGAATATAATTGATTAAAAGTAAAGAACCTCAAAGACCAACAATAGTTGAAATACAGAAAGACGAGCTAAAAGACTGGTCTAAGATTTCTGATTTAACACTAAACAGTGCTGTACTAGAAGATATTGCTAAAATCCAAAATGAAATGCCCAAGCAAATTGTGGGGAAAGTTTCATTCAAGGACTCGGAAAGATCAAATAAACTAGAGACCGGAAACAGTCCAGAAATTAACAAAAATAGAGTTGCATTTGATATTTTTGTAAAGAAAAATCTAGACAATCCAGAGTTTCGAGAAAAGTATGTAGTGTTTGTAAACGAACTACTAGAAGCTGTTGCAGATAGTGATAGAGAACTTGTCAAAAAAAGTCTATACGAAATATGGTAATGTAGATATGTATGTTGGTAAAGTATATACTAAAAAAACTATAGGAATAATTGATTCACCAGAAATATAATGACTCATGAAATCAACTATGAGAGACATATGGAGAATAATTCATTTCCATACATAAATCTACGAATATCAGATAATCAAGACAATGATTTTGTGCCACAAAAAAGAAAATTGATACGGGTTCATACATAACAGTAATTCCAGAATCCATTGTAGAATATCTAGGTTTAAAATCTCCAACAGTAATACCAGTCCGTGGATTTGATAGTGATGTTAGAGAATACAAAGCCTATTTTGTAAATATTAAAATTGGTAATGAGACACATCAGTGTGTCAGAGTACTTGCTCAATCAGATGAAAGAAGAAGAAATGTTCTTGTAGGACGAGATTTAATAAATTTGTGGAACATGAACTTGGATGGAAAACACACACAAAGGTAAATTCACGCCGTTTTCATTAGATGTGTCTATGGTAACTTGATAATTTGTGTTTATTTCTAAATTTATGCTTTTTAAATATTGTATCTCCACATAGTTCATTTCACGGCAACATGTCTCAGATTATCACACATAACATATCCATTTTGGTTCCTGAATATTGTTGCATAATTTGACTCGGCGCTTTGGCCCTTGAAGATTTGTCTGCACCATATCGCATTTGTTGTCAATCAACAGTATTAGGAATTCATAGTTTACATGTGTTCAAAACTAATGGCGTATGTAAATTATAACAAAACAAGACACATCATCCCACTGCACAATACCCAAAAAAACACAGATGTGAGTTAAAAGATTATGCGGTAGGTTTGGAGGGTAGGTAGTGCCCATTGGAAAACAGTATTTGGTCAAAACATGGCCTTGTAGATTCACTAGGTGCATATCAGAGAAAAGGAACAAAGCCCAAACTATGCCGATGTTTGGGTAACACAGTCAAAAGAACAAAACTCGTCTTTCATACTGTAAAACTCCCTGCCACAATGTCTACATTCTCGTATCGTTCTCATATCATATGTTAGGTAATTATTACATAAAAGATAGATCGTTTGTCTTAATATAGTACCAAAGAATTATTGCGATCTATATGAACTCGAACTGGATTTCAGACCATATAGACCAAGACAGGGTTTGCCATAATTTATGCACAAAGATAGGCAGAATCAGAAGATAGTACTTTCACGATTGTTTAAATCAGGTAAAAACACATAATGTGTTGATGGCAACTCAGATGACTTTTGCTAGACGTGGTGTTGCCACTGATGAGATGAGGCAGGTGGCAAAAGACGAGGACGTTTCACTTGAGTGGTTAATTCCAAAGATTGCAAGAGGCTCAATTATCATTCCAAGCAATAATGTCAGGCCACAAAAGATTCACAATGTCGGAATTGGCAAAGGCCTCAAGACCAAGGTCAATGTCAACATTGGAACTTCGACACTAAATGTAAATCTCAACGAAGAGATAGAAAAAGCCAAAGTTGCAATAAAGTATCATGCAGATACCATCATGGATCTCAGTGACGGCGGGGATGTCAGAAATATACGACAGACACTCTTGGATTCTGCACCGATAACTTTTGGAACAGTTCCAATCTATGAGGCATACAACTATGGAGTAGAGGTGCACAAAAATCCCTTAAACCTGACTGAGGATGACTATCTCAATGCATTTGAGAACAACGCAAAGGACGGGGTCGACTATACCACCATTCATTGCGGAATAACAAAAGCGATTGCAAAGAGAATCCTCAAAGTACAAAGACATGGAGGTGTGGTCAGCAAGGGCGGAACCATTACTGCAGCATGGATGCTAAAGCATGACAAGGAGAATCCATATCTAACTCACTATGATTATCTGTTGGAGATTGCCAAAAAATATGATGTGACATTTAGTCTCGGAGACGCACTGAGACCCGGCTCAATTCTAGACTCTCATGATGAGTTACAAGTCCAAGAGATGATAAATATTTCTCAGTTGACAAAACGTGCGCACAGCCAGGACGTACAGGTAATGGTGGAAGGACCCGGTCATGTCCCACTAGATCAAGTGGCCGCAAACGTAAAGCTGGCAAAGTCCCTTATCGGCGATGTCCCATACTATGTTCTCGGTCCCCTAGTTACTGATATTGCATCTGGCCATGATCACATTGCAAGCGCAATTGGGGCAGCAGTATCTGCAAGCGAGGGTGTTGACCTCTTGTGTTATCTCACACCGTCTGAACATCTAGCATTGCCAAATGCCGAGGAGGTAAAGGCAGGGCTTATTGCATACAGAATTGCAGCCCATGCCGGAGATCTTGTAAAGATTCGTGACAAGGTTATCAAATGGGACGCAGATATGACAGAAGCCAGACGTACTTTGGACTGGGAGAAACAGCTTGCACTATCCATTGATCCGGAAAAAGCAGCAGAGATTCACAGCAGGACTGGGCAACACCCTGGAAATAATGTGCCATGTACTATGTGTGGAGGGGCCTGCGTATACATGATGTTGCCACAGCAGAAAAAATACGACAAAGACAAGAATTTACAGCAGGCTCAATAATACATCGTAAAGGCCTGGCACCGTTTTAAAATATTTCAACTCGCCAATACTTGTCCATCTAAAATCAGAATTCTCCCAGTTTAGCCTCACAGTTGGAGCATTGGCTAGAAACAGAAATGGGAATACCTGCCATTTGTGATCCGGGTACTGGGGGGAGACTAGTACCATCTCCCTAGCAGTATTGACTAGTGTTATCTGGTCTTTTGCAATTCCAACTTCTTCGAGGATCTCAGTTCTTGCCCTATCAAGCGGTTTCTCATCACCTTCAATAATGCCACTGACTCCTGCCCACAGCCCTTTCATTGACCGTACCTTCTCACTCCGCTTGAGAATCAACAGTTTGTCATTGTGTTTGATAAATGATGTGACAATCCTAATTGTGCGCATGACTGTCTATCGTTCAACTGCTTTTACCATTTTTGTTAGTTTTTTGTATGACTCGGCAGTATCAGTATGCTCGGCAAGTCTCTCCTGGCATTCTTTGATATAGTTTACCACTTCTTCTGTCTTTGATTCCTGAACAGATGTCAGCAGCCGTCCAATGTCCTTCCAGAGTTCTTCGGCCACACGACGAATCTCGGGGTTTGCAATGATTGTCTCAATCAGTTCTGGAGACTCTGTCATTATGCTTTCTGCCAATGTCTTTTGTACCCTAAAGGTCGTTCCAGACATTTTTTCTGTAAGGTTTACCTTTTCATCCTTTGAGATGATGTTTGCAAAGACTAGATTCACCAGATGGGTCAATCCCAGAATTACTGCAATCTTTTTGTCGTGCTCAGCGGCATCTATTGTAACAAAGTTTGCTCCTGCAAATAGTGTCTTTGCAACGCTTAGTTCCTTTTTGGCATCCCGTATTGGAACAGATATTATATTCTGGCCCTTGATTGTCTTGACACCCGGACCAAACATTGGATGTATGCATATAGGATTGATCTTTGTTGGCATTTTTGATAGTGATGAGGACACCTTGGACTTTTCAGATGAGATCTCAATAAGATATGTCCCCCGTTTCATCTCCTTTGCAATGAGTCGTATTATCTCTGGCGTCCTTCTAGTAGGAGTACACAAGATGACATAATCTGCCTTTAAGATTCCGCCTACTAGTGATTCTGATACGATGATGCCCCGTCCCTGAACCTTGTTCTCTGAATCATATCCTGTAACCTCAAAACCTACACTGGCAAAGTACTTTGCAAACCACTGGCCCATCTGGCCTCCTGCACCGATTATTGTTATCTTTTTCATTGATTATCACTCACCATGTCACGTAGTATATTCATTCCCTCTATCAATGTATTCTCGTCCTGAGATGCAGATATTCTAACAAAGTTCCCATAGTCTCCAAATCCCTCCCCGGGAGCTACAGCTAGTCCCCTCTCTAGTGCACTGTTGGCAAATCTGACCCCGTCAAATCCCTCCTGATTTACCCTTGCAAAGAGGTACATTGCACCGTCAGGAATCACAAAATCTAGTCCGATCTCATTTGCTTTGCGTGTCAACACATCTAGTCTGTCTTGTACCGTATTAGTATTGCTAGATATGTCCGCTTTTAGTGCCTTCATGGCTACGTATTGCATCGGTTCTGAGACATTTGTAAGACATAATGCCTGCAATTTTGCCATCTTTTCGATGATTTTACAGTCTGCAATTGTATATCCTATCCTGAATCCCGTCATTGCGTGAGACTTTGAGAATGACTGGGTTACGATGCTCTTCTCATAGTCATAACAGAGAACACTCTTTGGGCTGGTCTTGGCATACTGGCAATAGATTTCATCACTTAGTATGTAAAGACTGGCTTTTCTTGCCAGGGTTATAATGTCGTCTTGCAGTGTTTGGTTTAGAATTTTACCTGTAGGATTGTTTGGATAGTTTAGCACCAGCATCTTGGTGTTTGGGTTTATGAGGGCATTTATCTGCGCCAATGTGGGCTCCCATCTGTTCTCAAGTGTGGTACTGATTGTCCTGACTTTGATTCCTGAATTTAATGCGCAGTCCTTGTAGGCAGGCCATGCAGGCTCGATTACAATCATCTCATCACCGGGATTCAGGAGTGTTGTGATTGCAGCATAGATTGAGAATCTTGCGCCCGGACTGACAAGTATATTATCAGGTTTAATATCTACGTTGAATCTTTCTGAGGTATGTCCTGCAAGTGTCTGTCTGAATGCAGGCATTCCTGTTGCTTGACCATACTTTAGAAATCCCTTCTCAAATACCTCCCCTAGCGCTTTTTTTACAATATCAGGCGGCATAAAGTTTGGCTCGCCCACCTCCATGTGGATGATCTTCTTTCCCTGGGATTCAAGTGACTTTGCCTTTGCAAAGATTGAGAGATGTGTCTGTTTGTTTGTCTGTTGGACTTTGATTGACTCGTTTAAGAGAAGGTTTAGGAATCTTGTGGCAATCGCCTCATCTAGCCCAATATTATTACACAGTGTAATCACACTTGCACGCAAGCTGTCTTCTCTTGCCTCATCGGCAATCCCCTTTCCCATATTTTTTTTAACTTGTCCTATCTCCTTTGCAATATCTGTTCGAGTATTTAGTAACTCTATAATCTTTAGAGTGACCTCATCCATCCTATCTCGAAGAACATCAATGTCTGACATGTTACAGTACCGGTTTGATTGTTCCAGATAAGAGTGCGTGATCTGCAAGTGTCAATGCCACAAGCGAGTCCACTACAGGCGGAGCTCTTGGTACTACACAGGGGTCATGTCTTCCTCTGACCCGGAGAATTGTCTCTTTTTTTGTCTTGATGTCCACAGTCTTTTGTTTTTGGGCAATAGATGACGCCGGCTTGAATGCAATTCTCATGGTAATTGGCATTCCGTTTGAGATGCCTCCTAGAATTCCCCCTGATCTGTTAGTTTCTGTGACTATTTTTCCTCTCCTCACAACATACAAGTCATTGTTCTCTGAACCACAAAGTTCTGACCCCATAAATCCGGAACCAAACTCTATTCCCTTCACTGATGGAATTGAAAATATTGCCTTGCTCAAGTCTGATTCTAGCGAACCAAATATCGGTTCTCCTAGTCCTACTGGAACATGAGTCGTAACTGATTGGATTATTCCTCCAAGGGAATCACCTCTCTTTTTTGCATCAAGAATACCTGCTCTCATCAGCTTGGCAGTCTTATTGTCTGGACATCTGACCTCATTTTTGTAGATTAGTCTGGCCATCTTTGCATTAAATTTTTCCTCCATCTTTATTTTTCCAATCTGTGATGTAAACGAGTTTGTCTTGATGCCTAGTGTCACTCTGAGTAGTTTTATTGCAATGGCACCCCCCATCACATGTGTTGCAGTAAGTCTTCCAGAGAACCGTCCGCCTCCGCGATAATCATTGAGGTGATTATATTTTATCATTGCGGGATAGTCTGAATGACCAGGTCTGAGTTTTGTCCTCAGGGCATCATAGTCTTTTGATTTTTGATCACTGTTTTGTATTACCATCGTGATTGGGGCGCCTGTGGTGTGTCCCCTAAAGACTCCGGAGATAATTTCAACGATGTCCTTCTCCTTTCTTTGAGTTGAGATCTGGTTCTGTCCTGGCCGTCTAAGATCCAGCATCTTTTGGATCTCTTTTTCATCAATTTCTAGTCCTGCCGGACATCCATCTAAAACTGCACCTATTGTCTTTCCATGACTTTCGCCAAAACTTGTTAGAACAAGACGCTGACCAATGGAATTTCCTGACAACACAATATAAGAGCTAGTCGATGTTTATAATAGTAATCCCGGGGGTAGCTGCAGTTGCTGTGCTAGGTCAATATCTATGAAATGTACTTTTACCCAAGTATCGCCATAATCTACTCAATCTGAATATTTGCACCCATGCGATTCATCTCTTGGATAAAATCAGGATATGATACTTTGACTGACTCTGGGTCTGATACCGTACAGTTGCCAACATACATTCCGGCAATGCAAAATGCCATGAATAGCCTGTGATCTTCTTCAGAGTCCAGGTCAGCCCCTGTTAGTTTGCCTGATGATTCCAGGATAAGACCGTCTTCTTGTTCACAAATTTTGATTCCAAGTTTTCCAAGTTCCTGGGATATGACAGCAATCCTGTCTGTCTCTTTTAATCGTGCATGTCTTACATTAAATATTTCAATAGGAGCAACAGAGTTTAATGCCAATATTGCAAGAGGGGGAAGGAGATCTGGGGAATTACTCAGATCAAATCTTCCACCAGTTAGTCTTGCAGGCGATTTGAGCTTGATCTCATCATCATTTATAGAGATCTCAACTCCCAACTGTCCTAGGATATCAATAAAGATCTCATCGCCCTGAGGCAAGTCTCCCATGCTTCCCTTGATTGTAATCTCATCGCCATTAAGAACAGTGGCAGAAAGCAATAGTGCAAGACTTGATGAGTCAATCGGAACAACAAATGTGTGTCTTTGATAGACCTGCGGCAGTATGTTGTATCTTTTGTATGGTATTATCGTTTGAACAGACACGCCAAACCCCCTCATTGTAGCAATCGTTGCATCAAGATATGGTTTTGACACCAGGTTTCCCTCAATGATTAGACTGATTCCGTGTTCTGTTAATGGCGCACATATCAATAATGCCGAGATAAACTGGCTAGATAGATCCCCTGTAATCTTTACCTCCCCTCCTGAGATCTTGCCTTTGATTTTGATTGGCGGTTTTCCGTCTGCTGAATCGCACTGCGCACCCAAGCTTGTTAGTGCATCCAAGAGTGGACGCATTGGTCTTTTTTGTAAACTCGAATCCCCTGTCAATACAATCTCATCTGAGAACAGGCTTGCAATGCCTGAGGCAATTCTCATTGTTGTGCCAGAGTTTTCAGTATTGATAGTTGAGACCTTTGTATCAGTCTTGATTGGACTCTGGACAGTTAAAGTAGAACCCTGAATCGTTATATCTGCGCCAAACTTTTTGCAGGCCTCGACTGTTGCAATCGTATCTGCTGAGAGTAACACGTTTTCCACCATGCTGTTTTTGCCTGCAAGTGATGCTAGAAAGATGGCCCTGTGCGTATAACTCTTGTTTGGGGGGCAGGCTATTTGGCCTGAAATCCTTGATTTTTCAATTTTACACTTCATAGACATTTGCCTTTTTGTTGCTGATTTTTGAGACTAGGATGTTTCCGTCAAGTGTCGAGAATACCTTACGGATAGACGACTCATTTTCTTGTTTTGTTATGGCGGCAATCGACGGCCCGTTTCCAGAAATAGACGCCCCAAGAGCTCCTTGTTCAACAAGTTCTGCAATAATCCTAGGTTCTGAATTCAGAATTGATGATGTAGCTAATCCGTTAATTATCATTGCATCCCAATATCTTGCATGCTTGGCTAATTCCCATGCACACTCAAATACCGATGAGAGGGTTTTTAGTCTCTTTAGATTTCCACGTTTTCTGTTTTTTGGGATAAATATTACTGCCATCAGGTTTGACGGCCCTTTGTCAAATCTAACTCTCTTTCTCTTGGCATTGTCTGTAACGTTAAATCCCCCATAATAGCAAGAGCATGCGTCATCATATGCCCCCGTAATGCTTACCTTGGATTCGAGGGATGCGTCAACTCCTGCAACTAAGATTTGCTGGTCAGTGAGTCTTGGTCTGAACAGCTTGGCACATGCAAGAACAACTGCAGAAGATATTGCACTAGAGCTTTTTAATCCATAACCTGTCGGAATCTCCGAATCAAGTGTTATTGTTATCTTATTTTGCTCAAGATCCTTCTTTGAGATAATTTTTTTTACGGTATTGTTGATCAGATTGGAACTGAGGCTTTTGTTCTCAGATTTAATCAAGATTCCCTTACCGGGTTCGGTTTGAACTGTGGCATTTACCTGTAATGCAATTCCTAGTGTAGCGCCCTTTTGGTTTGCAATTGCATTGACTAGTGAGACTGCTCCGTGAACAGTTGCCTTTGCTTTTGCCATCAGAATCCTCCCAATAGTGCTTTTTTCATGGCGTTATAAGGTGCTTTCATACCATGCCAGATTTCAAAGGCCCTGACTGCCTGGCCTAAAAGCATCTCATAGCCATAAATCACTACTGCATTTTTCTCTTTTGCCTTTTTGACAAAGTCAGTATTCATTGGCATGTAGACAATATCATAAATGATTGTCTCCCCGGTGATTCCATCTAGAGATATTACACTCTGTTCGTTTCCAAGTCCTACGGATGTGGCATTAACAATAATGTCATAGTTTCTGACATCAGCATCGCCGAGTTTTGCTGCATGTGCATCTAGTCCGATAGATCTTGCAAATCCCGATAAATTGTCTGCATTGTCCAATGTTCTGTTTGCGACAGTGATGCTCTTGGCTTTCTCTTTTGCGAATCCGGCAACGATTGCCCTTGCTGCCCCCCCGGCACCTAAAAGTAGTACCTTGGAATCAGCAACATCTAGTTCCCTCTTTTTAAATGGTTCCAAGAATCCATCCATGTCTGTGTTGTATCCCATTAGAATTCCTTTCTCATTTGATACGGTATTGACAGCGCCAATCAAGCTGCATGACTCGTCAGCCTTGTCTAGATATTTCATCATCTCTATTTTGTGTGGAATTGTAATGTTAAATCCATCAATCTTGATCTTTTTTAGCCCTGCTATTCCCGCATCTAGTTCTCCTTTTGGAATGCGGTATGCAATGTATGATGAATCTAAATCCATCTCTCTAAACGCCGCACTATGAATATTTGGAGACAGCGAGTGATCAATGGGATCCCCAATTACTGCAAATGACTTTGCCATCTCATTTATCCAAAGGCATATGATTGATTTAAACTCAACAGTTGTACTTGTTTCAAAGAACTAAAGTGAGACTAGTTATTTTTCCAGAATATATTCATCTGAGACTTCCATCCCAAAATGTCTGCCTGTTGCTGGTTTTGAGTGAACCATCACAGTATCGCCTTTTTTTAGATGCGTAACTGAGACTAGCTGTCCGTTTGATTTGACGAATCGGATTGTCTCTGCATCTTGGGCTATGATTCCACCCGTCTCCTTGCCTACTGTGGCTTTGATCATCAGCATTGGTCTGCGCTCTATCTTTGATCTTCCTACGGTTGCTCGCCTTGCTTTGCCTTTCGAGTTAAGAATCAATACCTCAGAGCCGGTCTCGACTTCGGAGAGATAGCTTGTTGTGCCATCTGGAGATAATGTATAGCAATGAACAGCGCCTGCATTGACTCTAAACGGTCTTGGAGACGTAAATGACGAGCCGACTGATTCGTTGTGAACTAGGAACAAAAAGTTTGACCGGTTTCCAACCAACATTCCCTCACCTTTGTGAAGCATGGATGCCGTATCTACGCAGACTCTTTCGCCATCTCCTACTTCCTTAATTTCTATAATCTTTGCAGGTTTCATCTCAAAACTCTTTGTTCCTAGATATACCATGACTTCGCGTACTTTGTTAATTGACGACGTGCTAAAGATTACGCCGTCTACTCCGATTTCTAGAATTGAGAACATTTTTCTTACCTCCTCAGGTGTTCTTGCAATTGCAAATATCTTGGTGTGAATTTTGTGCAGCTTGGCAATGATGTTTTCCAACGGGATTATCTTCCAGTCTTTGACTTGGACTATGACAAAGTCTAGTCCTTTCTTGGCAGCTGCAAGAACACGGTCAATGTCTGAATTTGACAATATCTGAAATTTTCTTCCAACCTTTTTTCCCCTTGGTTTAGACCTGTCTTTATCAAGTATTACATAGTTTGATGCACTTGATGGAAAGATTGTTTGGAGTTTTGTTTTCTTTTTATCCAATTTTTTAGGATCAAGATATACCATCCTTATCCCCTCTGCTTCTAGCTGAGGCAGAAACTTTGCTAGTTGTGCCGGAGATGCCTTTGGGGAGATTATCAACT
Source organism: Nitrosopumilus sp. UBA526 (assembly GCA_002506665.1). GTDB lineage: Archaea > Thermoproteota > Nitrososphaeria > Nitrososphaerales > Nitrosopumilaceae > Nitrosopumilus. The sequence goes on from DAXZ01000079.1 coordinate 21,610, forward strand.
CTCTTGTCTTACTCAACTTTCTTCAGTGCTTCCTTTGCTGTCTCTTTTCTAAATATTATGCCAGCCAGTGCATCCACCATTTTTTCTGGTGTTTTATGTGCAAAGATATTTCTGCCATATGTAACCCCGCAGGCACCTGCAGTCATGGCATCCTCTGTCATCTGTAGAACATCCAAGTCAGTTTTTGCCTTTGGCCCACCTGCAATGACAACAGGAACTGGTGTGCATTTTACGACTTTGGTAAATGAGTCAATATCTCCAGTATACAATGTTTTGACAATGTCAGCTCCGCACTCTGCTCCGATTCTTGCAACATGTGCTACGATTTCTGGATCATGTGGATTCTTGATATTTTCTCCCCTAGGATACATCATTGCCAATAGTGGCATTCCCCATTTGTGACACTGTTGTGCAGTCATCCCGAGCTGCTCGAGCATCTCTGGTTCTTCCTTGCCACCTATGTTAATGTGCAATGAAACCCCATCTGCGCCCATTGCGACAGCTTCTTTTACGGTTCCCGTAAGCATTTTGCGATTAGGTGTCAATGATAATGATGTACTGCTTGAAAAGTGAACTAGAATTCCCACCTTGATAGGCCTAGGTAATGCTTTGATAATCCCTTTGTTGATAATTACACTTGAAAGTCCATATTCTTCACATCTGTAAATTAGTGAAGCAGGATCTTCAAGACCTTCAATGGGTCCGTTTGAGATACCGTGATCCATAGGAATGCACAACATTCGTCCATCTCTGAGAATTCGTTCAAGTCTGATTTGGTGTCCGGAGACCATGTTTTGATCTCATTTTTGTACCCTACTTAAAAATAGTGTGATCGTTCGCTTTGTCTCTGTCTTTGAGTGATTTCCGACTCCGAGTTGTTGATTATAATGGCTCAATAGAAAGTAAAGTATCTTTTTTTCAAACTGCGTAATATCTTGCTTCATTGCAATAAAATGGCCAAACTTTAATTAAAATCTATTTTTATCTAGTACTTTTAATCCCCCCCACACCCGAATCTCATCTATCTTGCCTAGACATATCGGCTCTGTAATTTAGACTATAATTGCACATTTGTACCCAAGCATTTTAACGCAAAATATTCTCAACTGGTTCTGCTGCAAAGTCTGGCAGTACAGCACCGCCTATGCCAATACTACGGTCACCCTGTGGGTCGTATGATACGGTAATACCATCAATGTTAGTGGCATCAACTGGAGTCTCTAGTGTCAGTATAACCTTGTACTGTGAAAGTGATATGCCAGTTATGGTTATTGGGGCACCACTATTAGTTACTGTAAAGTCTCCAGTCTCTACATTAGATATGGACTCGTCTATCCTTG
>DAXZ01000053.1 GCA_002506665.1 Nitrosopumilus sp. UBA526
GACGAGTCCATATCTAGAGTAGAGACTGGAGACTTTACAGTAACTAATAGCGGTGCCCCAATAACCATAACTGGCATATCACTTTCACAGTACAAGGTTATACTGACACTAGAGACTCCAGTTGATGCTGATAACATTGATGGTATTACCGTATCATACACCCAGCCAGATGACCGTAGTATTGGCATAGGCGGTGCTGTACTGCCAGACTTTGCAGCAGAACCAGTTGAGAATATTTTGCGTTAAAATGCTTGGGTACAAATGTGCAATTATAGTCTAAATTACAAAGCCGATATGTCTAGGCAAGATAGATGAGATTCGGGCGTGGGGGGGATTAAAAGTACTAGATAAAAATAGATTTTAATTAAAGTTTGGCCATTTTATTGCAATGAAGCAAGATATTACGCAGTTTGAAAAAAAGATACTTTACTTTCTATTGAGCCATTATAATCAACAACTCGGAGTTGGAAATCACTCAAAGACAGAGACAAAGCGACTCTCAAAGGCCAAAAATGATATTACAGTCAAGATAGCAAACTCTATGAATGCCTTTATGTTACTATCAGAGATAATCAAGCTTGCAAATATCACACCAGACAAAATTTCAGATTCATCTATGAAATACATTAGAGAGAAATATACTGACATGAATCCTGATATCATACAGTCTACTCTGAGTCTTAATCTAGTGGGTGAGGAACACGTCCAACAATATTTTAAGACTTTGCAGAGGGATCTTGCAGCTGATGTTTTTAATTTGGATATGATGAAAAAATTATTTTCTGCAATATTTGCATTTCATCCTCAGGGGATAATTGCCCTAGATGCAGGAAAACACACAGCTTACAAGAATGACAAAGACATTGGAGATGCCCAGTACAAAAACTCGCATAGAAAGTATTATAGAGACATGGCAAGCATACTAGTGGAATATGGCATAGGAGAGATAAAAAAGAATCTTCATCCAAAGTCAGACAGGACACTAATAGATAATCTAGACCTTACAGTAAACATGATAAAAAGACTAGACTATCACGTAGATAAGGTAAAATAAATCGTGCATGACGGGGCAGATAGAACAGTCGGGATTTGTGACTCGTGCGGGAAAGAAAAATGGGTCTATACATTTGATGAATATCCTGACTTTGACTATCTGTGTTCATATTGCTATTATAATATGGACAAGGAGGATATGCGAGATTAAGATTATCTGATTGATACGTTATCTGTTCTTTTGCATGATTCTTAGCGTGGATCATTCTACTGATACAGACCCCTTGTCTGTCTATGCCTTCTCTCTCTCACATCAAGTATTTTTGCACAATATTTTATTTGATGATCTATGGTTTCTAACAAAACGTAGATAACAAACCAATATCTACTAAAATCCCTTGAGAATGTGCCTAAAACGATTGAATTATATACAAAAATCAGAGTGAAAAGCTAAATTGGTCGGGGAATTAGCGGGCAATTACAGTACCGTCGTAATGATGTTTGGTTTTGCAATAGTAGCTATGGCTCCCGCTTTGATTATATCCCGAATGATCTCGCCTAGAAAACGAAGCAATCCTGTAAAATTTTTGCCAATGGAATGCGGTCAGGTTCCTTCAGGTGAGGGAAGAACACATTTCATGATGCAGTACTATCCATATATCTTGATGTTTGTAGTCTTTGATGTGATGGCCATTTTTCTGTATGCATGGGGAAGCGCACTTTTAGAGCTACCAAAGACGGCAACTCTGCCGATGATGGGATTTTTGGCAATTATGTTTGGTGCAATGGCATTTGCGTTATATCAATCAGGGAGGAGGAGAATATGGTAGTTTTTTATATAAATTGTATTTATGGGAATAGGAGATAAGATTGCTAAAAGACTTGATGACCCCAGAGAACGCAAATGTCTTTGTAGGAAAGCTTGGTGATATTTTAGAAAGAGCCATAGGCAAACCTCTAGGCTATGCCATCAACTGGGGTAGAATATGGTCACTCTGGCCTGTACACATTGAGACTGCCTGTTGTAGTGTTGAGTTTGGTGCGGCATCAGGCCCAAAATATGACGTTGAGCGCTTTGGCATTATTGAGGCATTTGGTTCACTCCGACAATGTGATCTTGTAGTTGTTCAGGGAACCATTACAAGAAAGATGGCTCCACGTCTCAGACTAGTCTATGATCAGATGCCAGAACCCAAGTATGTGATTGCCATGGGGGCATGTGCAATTACTGGCGGTCTGTATTTTGATTCATACAACGTACTTCCCGGCATTGACGGAGTTATTCCTGTTGATGTCTATGTTCCAGGATGTCCACCTAGACCTGAAACACTTATCCAAGGATGTATGTTACTGCAAGAAAAGATCAAGAGAATGAAGGCTAGGAAGTTTGTATAATGAGTGACAAATCTGAAGAGCCACCTGCAGACACAGCTAAACCTACAAAGTCAAAAGAATCTACAGACACAGAAGCATCTAAAGATACAGACACAAAACCAAAACCAGCTACAACCAAAACTATTCCTGCAGACACAACACCAGCTACTAAATCTACAAAACCAGAAGAGCCTGCAGACACAAAACCAGCTACATCCAAAACTATTCCTGCAGACACAAAACCAGCTACAACCAAAGATACTACTACTGACACAAAACCAGCTACATCCAAAACTACTACTGACACAAAACCAGCTACATCCAAAACTACTACTGACACAACGCCAGCTACATCCAAAACCACTACAGACACAAAACCAGCTACATCCAAAACTAGTGCAGACACAAAACAATCTCCTGCAAAGCCTGAATCCGCACAGGTAGAACTACCTGCATTTGAAAAAGGCATCTCAGAGAAGATAACCAAAGAGTTTGGCGACAAAGTAGAGGTGGGATTTGTTAAAAAAGACAGAGTGAGAATCAATACGGGCAGAGACAATATTCATGACGTTGCCGTGTTTATTCGCGATGAACTAAACTATGACCATGTCGAATCCGTCTCTGGCGTGGACTATCCTCAGGATAATGAGATCGAAGTTGTATATCATCTAGGTTCCTACTCGGACTCTTCATTGGAAAGACAGATACTAGTCCTAACTACAAGAGCACAAAGAGAGACTAATCCAATTCCAGGAAAGGACGCAACAAGGCTTCCAACTCTTAGGGATGTATTTTACAGCGTAGAATTTCATGAAAGGGAGATCTTTGAGATGTTTGGGGTCTTTTTTGAGGGCCATCCTGACAACAGGCGACTATTACTACCAGAGGACTGGGCAGACCTGCCACCACTCAGAAAGGACTTTGCAATAAAGGGCAGATAGAAATGACCGCACAACTACCGCCGGGATTAGCACTCCACAAAGTCGATGAGAGAATAATGACCCTCAATGTCGGGCCACAACATCCCGGCTCTGGCCATATGAGACTTATTGTGCAAATTGATGGGGACTATATCGTTGCATGTGATCCTGACCCGGGATATGTCCATCGTGGGGAAGAAAAGATGGCCGAGTATCGTAACTATGTGACAAACATTCCACACCTTGAGAGGCCGGTAATTCATGACTCTTGTAACATACTATACCCCTATGTCCTAGGTGTCGAAGAACTTCTTGGAATCGAGGTTCCGGAACGCGCAAAGTATATCCGGGTTATTGCATCAGAATTAAACCGCTGCATATACACAATGTACTGGCTTGCAATCTATGGAATCTTTCTGGGACACTCTACAATGTTCATGTGGCCTGCAGGTGACCGTGAACTCTTAATTGATCTAATGGAAAAGATGACAGGCGCTAGGGTGACACATGCCCACTTTGTGCCTGGCGGAGTCAGAAATGACCTGCCACCAAACTTTGAGGATGTCTGTCTACGTCAGGTCAACTATTTTGAAAAGCGTATCAAAGAGTATGCCGCAGTATTTTACGACAATCCAATACTTGTCTCAAGAACCCGAGATACCGGAGTCCTCTCACGACAAGACGCAATAGGATATGGCACTACGGGTTCCGTGCTTCGTGCAAGCGGGGTAGACTATGATCTCAGAGTCAAAGAGCCATATGATGTCTATGATGAGCTAGACGTTCACACCAACGTGATGAAAGAAGGAGACTCGTATGCAAGATCCAAAGTTCCATGGCTTGACATGATTGAGAGCTGCAACATTATACGCCAGACACTACAAAAGATGCCAAAGTCAGGTTCTGTCAGAGTCAAACTAAAACCAAATCCAAAAACCAAAGGCCTTGAATCAGTCTACAAGCGTGTCGAGTCTGGCAGGGGCTCACTTGGTTGCTATATTGTATCTGATGCCAAAGTAGAACCATACAGAGTAAAGCTTAGCGTTCCTTCGTTTAGAAATCTGATTGCCCTGCCAAACCTTCTCAGAGGAGAGAAATTAGGAAACATGCCATCAGTTTACTGGAGTCTGAACTATTGGCCAGTGGAGGCAGACAGGTAAATGTCAGTTATTGCACCAAACTTTAAGCTCAGTGAGTTCATAAAGTCACTAATTGACAATGCGTTCTGGTTTCTCCTGATAGGAGTCTTGGTGGGACTTCCTGCAGTCTTTATTGTCTTGTTTGTAATTGAACTGCCAATAATTAACGGAGAACTACTTACACCATTTCTTGCATTGACATGGATGACGGACCCAACCCGAATACTTCCCATAGTTCATGCCTTTATGGCAACTGACTTGTTCCGTGTAATGATATTTCCGGGATTTGGATTTGCAGCTCTGCTTGCAGCAGGTACAATCTTTGCTGAGAGAAAGATGCTTGCAAAACTACAGCTGCGTGTGGGTCCCTTTTACTGTGGCAAGTTTGAAGGCATACTACAACTGATGGGTGACGGACTAAAACTAATCTCAAAAGAAATTATAATTCCAGCAAAGGCAGACAAGCCAATCTTTTGGGCGGCCCCTGTATTGTTTGTAGCTGCGGCGGCATCATTTGTGGCGTTTATTCCAGTAGCTCCCGGCTGGGTAGTAGCAGATGTAGATGTGGGACTGCTTGGGGTCTTTGCAGTGATTGGATTTTTTCCAATCATTACAATTCTCTCTGCATGGTCTGCAAACAGCAAGTTTCCCTTTATTGGAGGCATCAGGGCATTATTTCAGATGGTCTCATTTGAGATTCCGTTAATCTTGTCATTGCTAGGGGTAGTCATGCTGACAGGCTCTCTGAATTTATCATTTATAGCTGCAAGCCAGTCAAGCTTTCCATGGATTGTGTTTTTGCCTATCGGCGCAATCGTATTTTACATTACCATGCTTGCAGAACTTGAGCGAATCCCCTTTGACTTGCCAGAGGCAGAAAGTGAGATCGTTGCCGGATGGCTAACAGAACTATCTGGCATGATGTATGGGCTTGTCCAGCTTGGAACATATCTGAAACTATATGCGTTTGCCGCACTCTTTGTCGTACTATTTCTTGGAGGCTGGAACGGCCCGATGGTCGTGCCGCCATTTCCAGCAGAGCTGCTTGCAAACGGAATCGAGCTTGGCCCTGTCACTGCAAATGTCTCCGGACTGCCCCTATTCACACAAGAGATGCTCAACGGCACGCTTTGGTTCGTACTAAAGACAGTAGCTGTAATATTTTTCATCTTATTGCCACGTGGGGTCTTTCCAAGAATCAGAATAGACATGCTACTGAATTTGGGATGGACCAAGCTTATCGGCTTGGCCTTTGTTAACATCTTTATTGCGCTTGGCCTGCTTTACTCCGGAGTGCTAGGACCAGGAGGATTACAATAATGAATACTGCAACTGGTATAATTCGTGCACTAAACTCGGGAATAAAACACATTGCCACAAAACGGTTTACCCTCCGATATCCTGAGGAGAAGCTAAAGTTTGTCGGTGATGGATACCAGTTTGACCCATCAACTGGTGTTGGAATTGCCGGACTAAAGGGCCGCCACATGCTGTTTCATGACCACTGTACTGGCTGTCAGCTCTGCTCCATTGCATGTGAGGGTGTTGCCGAAGCCATTGCAATGGTAAAGGTACCCGAAGAGCAAAAACAGAACAAAAAATCAATCATGCCGCAGATAGACTATGGCAAATGTGTCTTTTGTGGCTTGTGCGTTGATGCATGCCCCTTTTATGCATTATACATGACAAATGACTATGAACTGTCTTCGTTCTCAAAGGAGGGATTAATTTATACCCCTGCACAACTGCAGGTAAAGCCTTTTGTTGCACAAGACAGCGAGATCCAAATATCTGACCGGGGCGCAACACATGGCTGATGTGGCATTTCTTGCACTAGCAGTAATTACTATCGGCTCTGCAATTGCCGCACTTGAGATGAGGTCATTGATTTATGGCTCTATTGCACTGATGGGGACGCTGGGCGGAGTTGCAGGATTCTTTCTTCTGCTTGATGCGCCCTTTGTTGCATTATTCCAGCTAGCAATCTATGTAGGCTCTATTGCAGTCCTGATACTGTTTACTGTAATGCTGGTAAAGCGGGAGCTAATCTTTAAAAAAATTGAAGACAGGAGAAGAAAGTTTGCAGGTATTGGACTGATGCTTGTAACAATGGTGGCATTGGGGGCAGTATTTCTAGACTCTGGAATCAAGACAATAACTACGGACGAGCCTGCAACTGACTTTAGAGACATTGGAACTGACTTTGTAACATATTACTGGCCGGCGTTAATTCTCATGGGGCTATTACTGGCAGGCTCTGTTACTGGCGCACTAGTCTTGGCCAAGAGAGAGGAGGTAGAGAATGCCAAACGAGCTAGTTGATTTTGCGCTAGTGTCTGTTGCCATGCTTGGCATTGGAATCTATGGTCTTGCAGTCAAACGTAACTTTATCCGAATGCTGTTTGCAGTTGAGATAATCATCAATGCCGCAAACCTCAATCTTGTAGCCTTTGGAAGGTTCTTGCCCCACAGCGGAGGACAAACCATGGCGCTGTTCTCCATTGCAATTGCAGCGGCCGAAGTTGCAGTAGGACTGTCTCTGATAATAGTGGCATATCGCATGTATCAGAATGTCGATATTGCAGACTTTGGGAGCTTGAAGGGATAATGGAATATGCATTACTGCAGGCAGTATTCCTGCCTCTACTGTTATCCCCTGTAGCTTATATCATTGGAAGACGAGTTGGGCCCACTCCTGCAATGTGGTTTACATTTGCAATTTTACTATATGCCACCATTCTTGTGATTGGCTCGGCACTGTCAGGAACCGTAGAGGAGCACTATCCATGGACTGAGCAGTTTGGTGAGTTTGGATTTTTGCTTGATGGACTGGCATCGCCTTTTGCAATCATAATCTATGTGCTATCTACAATTTTAGCACTCTACTCAAAACCATACATGATTCACAAGTTCCATGCGCAGTTCCACGAAGAACGGAACATCAATGTCTCATCTAGCGGGCAGACTGCCATATTGGAATCATCATCTCTTACAAGCTATGTGAATGCAAAGTCCGGGCTCTACTTTGCATTATATCTAGTCTTTGCAATGGGAATGCTTGGTACTGTTTTATCGACTAATCTTATCGAGTTTTACATATTTTTTGAAGTCATGCTGATTCCAGCGTTTTTTCTAGTTGCCCTGTGGGGGGACGGTCCTAGAAGAAAGATAGGTCTAATGTTCTTGTTCTGGACACATGCGGGAGCCGTAGTGTTGCTGTTGGGATTTTTGATGATAGGCATGACACTCGGAAGCTTTGACTTTGCAGATATTTCAGAATCAGCAATTCCTGCAGACATTGCACTATACTCGGCTGTTGCCATATCTATTGGCTTGGGAGTCAAGCTGGCAGTCTTTATGTTTCATATCTGGCTTCCATATGTTCACGGCTCGGCGCCCACCCCTATCAGCGCTTTACTGTCACCTGCGATGATAGGAATTGGGGCCTATGGACTCTTTAGACTCGTTGTCGAGTTTCTACCGCTGACGTTTGCAGAACTCGCAATCTGGTTTCACATCTGGGGGCTTGTTACCATGATATATGGCGGCGCGATGGCGTTGATGCAAGATGATCTAAAACGTCTTCTTGCATACTCTAGTATCAGCCAGATGGGCTATCTCTTGTTTGGGATTGGTTCAATCTCTGCGCTCGGTCTCTCCGGTGCAGAGATGATGTATGTGACACACGGGATTGGAAAGGGCATTTTATTTATGATGGCAGGAATTATCATCGTCAGGGTGGGAACAAGAAGCATCTCCAAGCTTGGCGGACTAGCATCCAAGATGCCGATAACTGCCGTATGTGCAGTCATTGGCGCATTAACGATAATGGGAATTCCACCAACGAGCGGTTTTATGGGTGAGTGGATCTTGTTTTATGGCGCACTAGAGACTGCCATCAATGACGGCTCTACATTACGAGCCATAACGTTTGGCCTAGGCCTTGTTGCAACCGTACTTACAATGGCGTACATGCTCTGGATGCTAAAGCGTGTATTCTTTGGCAAGACACCTGAGCATCTTGACGGGGTCAAGGAGGGCAGCTGGTACATGACTGCACCAATGATGGTACTTGCAGGCTTTTCAATCATAGTTGGAATATATCCTGACATATTCCTAAAGTCCATAATCCCATACATGAGCGGAGTGCTGGGAGCTTAGTATGGCAACAGAATCCCTTGACTTTGGTGCTATTGCCGCATGGCTTGTCTGGATACTGCCATTTGCTGCCGCACTAATAATGCCAGGCATTGGCAAGTTATCAAAGAACGCAACTGGATTTGTTGCAGTAGGATTTGCCCTGATGAGTGCACTGTCGGCAGTATCACTGCTTCCGGTGGCACTTGAGGCACACGAGATTCATGACCAAATAATGTGGATTGACTCTATAGGAATCAAGGCCGGAGTCCTTGCAGACCCGCTCTCGATAATCATGGCAAATGTTGTTGGCTGGATATCATTTCTGATAATGATTTACAGTACGGGTTACATGAAAGGTGAGAGGGACATCACGCGATTCTGGTTTTGGATGTTGTTTTTCATTGGCTCAATGCAGCTCATAGTGATGTCTGATAACTTGTTGCAGGTATTCTTTGGCTGGGAGGGTGTCGGACTTGCATCGTATGCCCTTGTCAGCTTTTGGTATAGAGACAAAAGAAAAGACCATGTCGGCACCAGGGGACGTACGGTTCTTGGAATGCTTGACTATTATGCACCAACACATGCCGGAATGAAGGCATTCATCATGACCAAGGTGGGAGACGTTATGATGATTGCAGGCATGTTATTGATATTTTTGTTTGCAGGTACGTTTGGATTTAGAGAACTGCTCGACAATACTGACTGGGCTACCACAATGGCTGCCCAGGGACTGTTAGTACCTGCGTTTGTATTGCTCTTTGGCGGGGCTCTTGGCAAATCCGCGCAGTTCCCGCTAAACGAGTGGCTACTAGAGGCAATGACTGGACCTACTGCCGTATCTGCACTGATTCATGCTGCAACGATGGTCAAGGCCGGTGTATTTCTGGTTGCAAGGATTGGCCCCATAGTATTTGCACTGGGGGCTGCCGGAATCATGACTGACCAGTTCTTTGAGATTATCGCATGGGTTGGCGCAATTACTGCGCTATTACTTGCAACACAGGGAATGGTCAATCCTGAGATCAAAAAGGTACTTGCATATTCCACGGGGTCTCAGATAGGATACATGATGATGGCGCTAGGTGTTGCAGGACTGTCTTACCAATACATTGATGGCTATACTGCAGGGTTTTATCATCTGATATCGCATGCAATGTTCAAGGCATCGCTATTCATGGCGGCAGGCTCGCTGTTACACGTTGTAGGTTCTAGATTCATGACTGACATGGGTGGCTTGAGACGGCACATGAGAAAGACCTTTGCATTCATGTGGGCTGCCGGTCTTGGACTGATGGGTGCTCCATTTATCACGACAGGTTTTTGGAGCAAGGATGCAGTATTTGCCGCAGTATACGAGTCTGGAAATGAGTGGGCAATTCCGCTATACATCATTGCAGTTCTTACTGCCGTAATCACTGCGTTTTACACAACAAGGATGCTGGGAATGGTCTTCTTTGGAGATAAAAGCAGACATATTCAAAAGATGGAAGAGCAAGGACATTACATTCATGAAGCACCGTTATCCATGTGGATGCCATACGGAATTCTCGCAGTCCTGACAATAGGCATAGGCATAATAGGTCTGTCTGCAGAAGAGGGACTGCATCATTTGTTTACTGAATATCTAGGCAACTACTTTGGAATTCATATCGCGCATGTAACTGCCGAACCCTCAATGCTGCCTGGATTCCTGCAAGGCCTCAATCCAGTTGCGCTCGGGTCATCTCTTGTGGCGTTTGCAACCGGCATCGGACTGGGCTATATCTTTTATATCGGAAGGTGGGTGGATCCTGCAAAGTTTGTCAACTCGAATATTCTATTCTACTCTATACACAAAGTTCTCTTAAACCGGTGGTATCTTAACGCCATAATTTATTGGTGTTTTGTAGTAGCTCCCCTGTGGCTGGCAAGGGCGGTATCTCGATACTTTGAAAAGACTGTTATTGATTACGGCATGAATACCGGAGTCCAAAAGGCAGTCAGTTGGGGAGCCCGAGTCGTACAGGGGACACAGACAGGCATCTCACAGACGTATCTATTCGTATTTGGAGCAGGACTGTTGTTTGTAGTTCTGATATTGCTGATATAGGTGAGATGGTATGATAGAGATTACATCTACTCCTTTGGTTTTAATTGCGATACTGGGAACTGTCGGCATTATTCTTCCAATACTGAGCATTGCAAGAAAGGAGCAGGGCTCAAACTTGTTTTATGCCATAATTGCATTTGCCGCCCTGATATTGTCTATTGGCTATGTCGGGTATCAGTTTTATGCGGAAAACGTTGCCACATCTGTGCTCTTTTCAGAAGACGTACTAGTAGATGATTCGTTTGGAGGATTCTTTGCAATTGCAATGCTGCTAGTTGCAATTTTCACAACTGTCGGCTCTTTTAACTATATGCGAAAGCAAAACTCGCCGGCAGTCTACTATTCCCTGATACTGCTTGCAACAATAGGAATGGTTCTTGTTGCATACTCTACAGACCTGATAATGCTCTTTGTTGCATGGGAGCTGATGAGCATTCCAACATACATCCTGGTAGGCTATATGAAGAAAAATCCCAGCTCAAATGAGGCGGCTCTGAAATATTTCCTGTTTGGCGCACTATCTTCTGCAATCATAGTTTATGGCATCTCAATTGCATACGGACTGACTGGCTCTACAAACATCGGGGAGGTTATTCAAGGGTATGCAACACTTGACCCCTCATTACTGCCACTTGGATTACTCTCTGTTGGGCTGTTTATTGCAGGATTTGGATTCAAGATGGGGCTCGTACCTTTCCATCAGTGGCTTCCTGATACCTATGAGGGGGCTCCACCTACAATTACTGCACTGCTAGCGGCTGCCACCAAAAAGGCGGGATTTGCCGCAACAATCCGAGTTGTAGTTCTTGGGATGGTGGTATTAAATATCGACTGGACACTGGCACTTGGAATACTTGCAGTCATGACCATGACTATTGGTAACGTTGCAGCAATCATGCAAAAGAGCATCACTAGGATGCTGGCATACTCGAGTATCGCGCATGCCGGTTACATCTTGATCGGCCTTGCAGTTGCACCGCACAGCTCACTCGGACTTCAAGGCTCGCTGTACCAGATTATGAATCATGCCGTGATGAAGGGGGCCGCCTTTATTGCGATTGCAGGCATAGTCACCACTCTTGGTGTAACTCACATTGAGAAACTAAAGGGGCTTGGAAGACGAATGCCAATAACTGCATTAGGCCTAGTCATTGCCCTCTTTGCACTAGCAGGTGTGCCTCCACTTTCTGGATTTTGGAGCAAGATGATGCTCTTTGGAAGTGCCTTGGATGCGGGTTCTGCACTGTGGTGGGCACCCTGGCTTGCAATTGCCGGCGTCCTAAACAGTGCGCTATCCCTTGCATACTATGGCTGGATTACAAGAAAGATGTACTTTGAGGGAGAGACAGAAAAGAGAGTTGCAGAGCCAAAGTCTATAATTGCTGTAATGATATTCTCAACCATATTCCTTGTAGGATTTGGTGTCTATCCAGAACCACTCTTAAAGTTTGTCGAGTTTGCAACACCTGTAATCATGCCTTAAACGAGGCAAACTGAATCAAACCATCCAGGCTTGTCTTTGCATCATTGTCTGGAACCTTTCTTAATCCCATTCTTGCTTTTTCTGAATACTCTTGTAACAATTCCTCCATCTTGTCAAAGACATCCCTTGGGTCAGAACTCTTTTTGATTAACAGATTAAACAGCTTGTCCTCGTTCTTCCAGTCTAGCAGGTCATCTCTTATCTGGTATGCTATCCCAATGTTTTTTCCATACTCTGTTAGCGCCTCAATCTGTTCTTCTGTTCCATTTGCAAGAATTGCGCCCATCCTTGCAGCAACCTCAAATGCAGTAGCAGTCTTGTATCCGATTACTTTGAGATAGTCATCAAATGTTACATCTTCACTTGTCTCCAGTCTTCCTTCAATCATCTCCCCTTCACTCATAAGCATGGCCGTTGTGGCCAAGTCCTTTGTAATTCTGGCATTGTCTAGTCTTGATGAGATTGCAAGAATCAGTCCAAGCACAAAATCACCAGTCAGTACACTTGTGTTGTATCCATACCTCACATGAAACGGGTCTTTGTGTCGTCTCATTGTCTCATTGTCTATTATATCATCATGTATTATTGACTCCATGTGCAAAAACTCTACAGCACACGATGCCGCAAGTACGTTCTCATCAATCTTGCCTACACTCTCTGCTGCCAAATTCAGAATTATTGGCCTGATTCTCTTGCCCCCATCCAAGGAATACCTTAGCGGCTCGATAAACTCGGACTCGGAATATACTGACAGTTCTGATTCTAGCGCCTCGTTTATTCTCTGAATGTACTTTCCACAGGTCTTTACTAGGGGATTTATCTCGATATTCTTCCTGTCCAAGATGGGCCTGATCAAAAAACTTTGTCCAAAGTAAATAAACCTTGGTGCTCCAGCCGGGACTTTCATCATGTGATTTTGAACCCGGGATCTTTGCCTTGAAAGGGCAAAATGCTTGACCGGTCTACACCACTGGAACCCATAAAAATTCTGTATTATGACCATAAAATCTTTTGTAAAGATTTTTTTATTGGTATAATTGGAGTCAGGTCATGAACATAATTAAAAAGATTGACGAGATGATCGAAGAGAGGAGCTTGCTAAAACACCCATTTTACCAAATGTGGTCTGATGGAAAACTAGTACAAGAGTCACTTGCTGGTTACTCGAAAGAATACTTTCAGCTTGTAAAGGCAGTACCATCTTTTATGAGTAAAATCATTGCCCAGTCCCCAGAATCTGTAACTGCCGAGTTGGTTGCAAACCAGCAAGAAGAGTCTGATCATATAAAACCCTGGATTGTCTTTGCCTCTGAGCTTGGAATAGATAGAGAGGAGCTAGAATCGTATTGTGGAACTGCAAAAACACTAAAGGCAGTATCTGATTTAGCCAAGCTTGTGGATACCTTTGATGGCGGTTCATGTGCAATGTATGCCTTTGAGAAAGAGATCCCAAAAATCAGCCAAACCAAGCTTGACGGGCTAGCAGAATTTTATGGAATTACAAGCAACAAGGCTACAGAATACTTTGAGCTTCATACAACAGCAGACATTAGACATGCGGCATCTTGGCGAAACATCTTGGAGACATCTGCTGCTGACTCGGACTATCTAGTTGAGGTTGCAGGCAAATCAATATCTGCACAAAATTTATTGCTTGATAGCTGTTATGAAAAATACTGTTAATCTCATAACACTTTATACCCAAGACAAAATTTACCTGTTTAGGGCCCGTAACTCAGCTTGGTAGAGTAACCGGCTCATAACCGGTGAGCCAAGGGATCGAAGCCCTTCGGGCCCACTTGATCTATTTTTGGCTATGAAATCGCAACCACTGTCTTCTCAAATCAAGAAAGAAAGGCCAACTGCCAATACCCAACCTAGGGTCTTTGAGGGGGCGCTAGTGTGAGATGAACATTTGTTTTGCGATGATTTTGTATAATCAGTTTGAAAAAGCTCGGCACGAGCCTAAACAAATACCCATAATATTATGGAATAAATATTATCAATATAGAGAGCCTAAAGGCATAATTTATGTTGGATGAATCTGGAAACTCTGGACTAGAATCAAAACTTGTTGGAAATGGTTCATCAAATCTTTGGTTTTAACTTGGGATATGATCTCATTGATGAAATATGCCATGTGTTTGGAGGTAAACTGATACCAAATATTTTTAAATAAAATAATACATCAACCTTTATGGTACACACACCACCGGGCAATTTTGACCGTATTCAGATTCAAAATTCCATGATAAACATATTGCATAATGACGGAAAAAGCATTGATGATATAGAAAAGCAAAAGAAACAGAAATACAAAGGAGAATCATTACAAATCAAACATCGTAATGAATCAGTCTGGCATATCACAAGGGAGCTTGCAGATCATGTGGCATCAGACCTGAGAATTAATAGTACTTTCTGGGGTTCAACTAGAAGTTCAGATGAATTTTACAGTATTATCAATCAAGAGATTTACAAGCTTGGAAGAAAAAAACAGATCATATACTGGAATAGCTCAAAGCAGTTTGGAGTATTCCGACTAGAGACACGTGTTCATATTCCAAAAAGAACTGAGGTCAGTTTTGATCAAAGACCCGAGTCTCAAGATCTAACTATAGATGAATATTCTCTTAAACAGGCATTTGTCTCAATATTGACCAAAGGCAAGAAAGACAACACATACAAGTTTGCATTGGCAAGGGCGCTATTAGACTATTGCAGTGAAAATGAAAACCATTCTCAAACTCATGAGATCCCATACCGGTATTTATCTGAAAAATTTCTAAAATACTATTGGCACCAAGAATGCAAGTTCAGGATAAAACAAGACTTTCATTCAAAAAAATCTCCAAAGATAATCCAAGCTATTCGAGAGGTATTTGATGTTGATAAACCTGGTAACAATGACCCTGGCAATTTTGATTTAATTGATGATACAAAAAAGCATCAGGCTGAAGAAAAAATACTAAAAACTGTATTTGGTCATGCAAGATCAAAGACATCCATGGTCGTACCCAAATTTCAGAATATCTCAAAGGGAAACAGCGTGGATAAGCGGCGATTCTTTTATGATTTTAGTGACGATGAACAAAAAATTTACCTAAAGCCTGAGGCCTTTGGCTTTTTTAGGAATAATTATGCTATACTTTCTGGTCTAGTTTTTGTAGAATGGGCAAAGTATCTAGAAAAGATTAACGATTCACTACCTAGACTCGTAGCAAAGATATATCATGATGAGGTGAATAGAGGGCCACTGACTGAGTATCAAAAAATCTACTGGGAACACACGTGTGATTGTTTTTACTGTAATGACAAACTAGAGCGTGGTTATATTCATGTAGATCATTTTATTCCATGGTCATACATATTTGAGGATAGTGCATGGAATCTGGTTTTAGCTTGTCCAAAATGTAATCTGAAAAAAAGTAACTCACTAGCACAAGAGGAATTTTGTGATGACTTGGTACAAAGAAACTCCAAATATCAAGACAAGCTTAAAAAACTAAAACAATCTCTGATGATCCTTGATGCAGGTAGAGGCTGGAAGATTGAGATTAAAAATCATTATACACGCTGCAAAGACTATGGGTTTAGTGACATACAGATGCCATAAGAGAATATATGATTACTCACACGAAAAGCCAGATTATAACCAATTTCAACCAAAAGTTAAACCAAAATGATCAGAAAGACACTTTAACTCCGATTATGTGTTTACATTATGGTAAAAGTTTTTTACGTAGACAACTCCAGAAAATATGACCCTTTGATATACAAGTCCGATATGCCACTGACGGATGAAGAATTGGATGAAGACCTGAATGACGAATTGAATGAAGACTCGGATGCTAAAGACTAGATACATGATTTTTCAAAAATCACTCTGATCAGCATATCCATGATCTCATTTTTCATATCATCACTAAATTTGTTTTTTCTGATATTTGGGATCAGACACGGCAGGTATACTCCGGGAAATGATGTCCATTCCTCGTTAATGCACTTGATATGTGCAGACTGGCTCATCAGCTCCTGCATCTCATCTTTCCCATCAAAAAGCCAGATTATAACCAATTTTAACCAAAAGTTAAACCAAAATGATCAGAAAGACACTTTAACTCCGACTATGTGTTTACATTATGGGAAAAGTTTTTTTCGTAGACAACTCCAGAAAATATGACCCCTTGATATACAAGTCCGATATGCCACTGACGGATGAAGAATTGAATGAAGACTTGAATGACGAATTGATTGAAGACTCGGATGCTAAAGACTAGATACGTGATTTTTCAAAAATCACTCTGATCAGCATATCCATGATCTCATTTTTCATATCATCACTAAATTTGTTTTTTCTGATATTTGGGATCAGACACGGCAGGTATACTCCTGGAAATGATGTCCATTCCTCGTTAATACACTTGATATATGCCGACTGGCTCATCAGCTCCTGCATCTCATCTTTCCCATCAAAAAGCCAGATGTTGTCATCTAATGTAAGTGGCTGGTACGGCGCCCGGCCTCTGCTGATAATCATAATTTCTGCCTTCTTAATTGGATTGGGTGACTCTGCGAGTGCCTCTAAAAGTTTCATAGACAGAATATCTTGTGGATAATTTTTGATTTTTTTCTCCAGTACAATCCTAGGTTGTTTACGTTTGGTTATTTCGGCCGCGCGGTTTATGAATCTGTCCCAATCCCCAGATCTCTTCAAAAGCGAAACTGGTAGGTATCTTCTGTCCCATAACCCTCGGTATTTGTAAAAGATTTCCTGATTATTTTTCCAATGCTCTGCAAGAACATCCAGAATATAATCGTCAGTACTGCGCAGATTTGAGAATTCTTTCCAGTGAAAAATTTTGGGCTCGATCATATCTTTCTTAACAAGATCTTTTACGGCAAGTTGAATCAGTGCATCTGTGGTTACAACCATGTGGTGCTGGTATAACCATTTGTACATCTTGAATCTGGAATCAAGCATGTCCTCTACTGCACCTAGCGCTCTGTGATGTATTGCTAACTCATATTTTCCCATTCCATCTTTTTGTATTGACATATTCGTGATCACGCGCTCAGCATCAATTTGTCCATAGGTCACACCTGCCATCAGCGCATCGCGCAGGAGATAATCCATCCTGTCTGCATCTAGCTGGCCTGAGATGATTTTTTTGAGAATGGAAAAACCCATGGGATTCTCACGCGCTATATCTCCAGACGGATTCTTGACGATCAGTGACGAGCATGCGACTGCCATCCCTGGACTATCTGCTTCAATGGTTTCCCTGATCTCTCCATT
This sequence comes from Nitrosopumilus sp. UBA526, assembly GCA_002506665.1. GTDB lineage: Archaea > Thermoproteota > Nitrososphaeria > Nitrososphaerales > Nitrosopumilaceae > Nitrosopumilus. The sequence continues at coordinate 17,438 of DAXZ01000053.1, forward strand.
GTTGATAATTTTATACGAGTAATATTCGTGAATCGGAAGATCTTCTGTCTCAGACACATCGAACAATTTTTTTGCCTCTGCTACCTCGTCTGATTTTTCTCCCATCGCCTCCCTCATTATTTCTTCTCCTGCATGAGAAAAGGGACCGTGTCCTATGTCATGGAACAAGCAGGCCAATCTTACGACTCTGATGATTATATCTGTAGACTCAATCTTGGGGAAAAGCTCCTTAAAATCGTCTTTGTGCAGGTTACCTAATAGATGTGTGATGATCTTTGATCCCATGAATAATGACCCGATAACATGCTCAAGCCTGCTATGTAGCGCCCCAGGATATGTCAAAAACGCAGTAGAGTTTTGTCTTACCCTATGCAATCTGATAAATTCGGGCATCTGTATCAACTCATACTCTAGATCGGTCAGATGGATGTATCCATGTACCGGATCTCTTATGACATGCTCAGCCCGAATGTGTGGTATGTCCAACGATTTTTTATATCCACATCAACGTTAAAAACAATGGGTATTATGAAATCCATTTTTTTTCCTGACATGTGATCGCAATACACAAATTAATATTTGTTCAGATTGTATATTTCAGCGATCAGGTTTCTCTATCATATGTGTGTGCTATTTGGGTATTATTCTTGGTAGGTCTAGGCAACACACCGGTCTTTTTGTCCATTGGTCAGTGATTTTAGTAATCTTAATGCAGTTTTAATAATTTAATATCATTTTACTGCCTTTCTTTACATGGTTTGTATTATTTTGATATTAAATTACTCGTCTCTTACCGGCAACTAGTCTCTTCTTGTCTCGGCAGATTCCACAGAGATAACTCGCTAGGAATCCCTCTAGTTCTGCCTCAAATTCTTGGGTCTTGCAGTACCTCTCCCCGACCCGTAATGTTCCGGGTACCTGTTTGCCACAGCTAGTGCAATGAATATCTGCATCAAATTTAATTCTCTTCTCGTTTTTAGAGACTCTGCCTAGTATCATGTATCTTTTGTGTTTGATTTTGATATAAACAGTGTGTGGGTATATCTCATATATACTGAAAATCTATCAGAGTAACTAGTATGCTCACTGTATGGTTTCAGGTGATCAGGATAAGATTTCTACTTGCATCTGTAATTGCAGTCTCAGTTGGACTGTCACTGAATTGGTGGCAGAGCTCGACAATTGATATCTTTGATGCGGCCCTGACTCTTGCAGGAGTCATCGCACTACATGCAAGCGTTGACCTGCTAAATGATTTTTGGGATTTCAAGCGCGGCATTGATACTAAAACCACTAGGACAAAGATGAGCGGCGGAACAGGTGTACTGCCTAAAGGGTTACTCAAACCCTCATCAGTATATCGCGCCGGAATTGCATCATTAATCATTGGAACCGCGTTGGGCGGATACTTTGTCATAACTGACGGTATCACTATAGCGCTAATCCTGGGGTTTGCAGTCTTGTCTATCTATTTTTATTCCACAAAGATTGTTGATTCTGGACTAGGCGAGTTCTTTGTTGCAGCAAAGGGGGCAATGATAGTTATTGGAACTTTTTTTATCCAGTCAGGTGAAATTACAGCAGAGTCAATACTTGCAGGAATAGTTGTCGGGTCTCTGTCATCTCTGGTGCTCTTTATTGCATCATTTCCAGACCATGATGCAGACAAATCAAAGGGCAGAAAGACTCTGGTCATAATTGTAGGTAAACAAAAGGCGGCCAAACTCTTTTGGCTCTATCCTGCCGTATCGTATGGTGCCCTAGTTCTAGGCGTAATATCGGGTGTTTTCCCATTATTCTCACTGCTGGCTCTGCTTGGGGTGCCGTTGTTGATACATTCCGGCATTGGCCTGCACAAAAACTATGACTCTGTTAATCTGCTTGTTCCATACATGTCATCGACTCTTTTGTATAGTAGAATTACAGGAGCGTTGTTTATTGTCGGATTTTTGCTGAGACTCTAGACATAAATTTAACAACTATACAGAGATCTCAATGATCCCCGGATATGCGACATTTGAAGGAACACAGAGATTTGCTGATAATTCGGGCGTGAATCAAGACAATTTTAGGAAATTTGCAAATCTGACGCTCTCGAATGTAGGTATCGGCACATATCTTGGCGATGCTGATGCAAAGACTGACAAGCTGGTAACAGATGCTGTAAAGCAGTCCCTCCTGTCTGGAATCAATGTTATAGACACTGCAATAAACTATCGCTCACAAAAGGCAGAGCGGTCAATAGGCAAGGCAGTCTCTGAACTAATTCATGATGGCAAGATATCACGAGACCAGTTCTTTGTCAGCTCAAAAAACGGCTATCTCACAAATGACGCTGATGTTAACCTGGAATTTTGGGAGTATGTAAAGGAGGAATATTCTCAAAAAGGCATCATAAAGGAGGGTGACGTTACCTCTGGCTATCACTGTATGACTAGGAGATACCTCTCAGACCAGCTTGATAGAAGCTTGAAAAATTTGGGCCTTGAGTGTCTTGATCTTTTGTATCTGCATAATGCAGTTGAGGGACAGATTAAGGATGTATCAAAAAAAGTGTTCATGGAGAATCTAAAGTCTGTCTTTGAGCTGTATGAGCAAAAACGTTCAGAAGGCAAGATAAAGTTTTACGGCATGGCCACTTGGGAGTGCTTTCGAGTTCCAAAAGATAATCCGCAATATCTCTCACTTGAGGGCATAGTAGATATGGCAAAAGAGATAGGCGGTGAGGGCCACGGACTCAGATTCATACAGCTTCCCTACAACATGAACTATGATCAGGCACTGCTTGCAAAGAATCAATCACTTGGTGCAGAATCAGTATCTGTTCTAGAGGCATCTATAAAATTAGGTGTAGGTGTATTTACAAGCGTTCCATTTATGCAAGGAAGGCTGTTATCACCTGGCGTGCTGCCTGATTTTAATGAACTAGAGCCCTCTTTGCGTGCATTACAGTTTATTCGCTCAACGCCCGGAGTCTTAGCGCCACTAGTGGGTCAGAAATCCCCCGAACATGTATCAGAGAATCTCAAAATCATGAATATACCTACGATGACTGAGGAGGAATTTCTTGTGCTGATAAAGAAACTAACCTCGTGACTATGTGTAGAAAGATAATAAATGAGTGAAATCTAAGGTGACATAGTAATTTGTCTGATAAAATATACGATTATACAAAGATCTGCAACTCGATACTTGGCATCGACTCTAAAATCCGCTTTGCCGGAGTTATAAATGAACGGGGGCACTTGGTTGCAGGCGGGATGAAGGAAAACACCGAGCCACTAGAGAGCGAAAAGGATGATGAGATGATCTTTATGGAGCTTGCATTGCGTGTCAAGATGAGAAGAGAGTTTGATACGCAGCTAGGCCCTGTCAACTTTGCTATGGCTTCTCGTGAACGGATCCTTGCAATCAGCGTACTGATTAATGATGATATCGTGTATGTTGTAGCAGAGCCTGATGCAGACTATGGCACACTACCAAAAAAGATTCTCAACATAGTCCATGCCTGAGTGAGATATTGTGTCATGAACCCCGACCCACCAGGATGCTTCTAAATCAAGCTATAAATTGAATTCATGAATAAAAGATTTGTGCCAGTGGATCCTGTATGTGGAATTGAACTAGACTTGGAACTAGCGTTACTTTATGACCATGATGGGAAAAAATTCTATTTCTGCTGTAATGGGTGCAGACAAATCTTTATCAAAAAGCCTAGAAAATACAAAAATAACACCTAGATGGGAAAAGCCCCACACATCCTACAAAACTTTGAATCGCCAACATGTTGCTTGCAGTACGGACATGCCTTGCCTGATTTTACATCTGACAAAACACCAAATAATTTTTTATAGACCTCGTAATAGTGCATTGACTCCCTGCTTCTAATTATGACTCCGTCTGCATCCTCAACTGTCAATTTCTTTTCAACAAACTTTTCTTCATCTATTACTGAATCAAACAGACTAGTCAGTCCTGCTGTTCCTGCACCGTCTTGCATCGGGGATTTTTCCCTCCAGGCTATCTGCTCTGGAATGTATTCCTCAAAGGTCTTTCGCAATATCCACTTTCCATGTATCTTTCCGTCTCGGTCTCGGACTTTGAGGCTTGCGGGAATCTCTTTTGCAATATCTATGATTCTCTGATTCAGAAATGGTGATTCTATGGAGACGCCTAGAGCCTTGCCTATCTCTTGTGTTGGAAAGTGCATAACTGAGCAGATCCTCTTTATCTCTTTTTCCAATTCATCGCCGGACTTTTTTGCAAGAAAACTATACCCTGCAAACAACTCGTCGGCACCATCTCCTGTGATTATGTGGTCTTTTCCTTGGTCCTTTGCCCATTTGATTGCCATATACATTACAACATTGTTGCGAATCTCAATATCATTGAAATTCTTTAAAATTCTGACAGTCTCCTCTACAGCTTCAAGAATTGCGGCAGTCTTGACGTTGTGAATTGTAAGCGGCAGCTGTAACTCCTTTGAGATCATCTGGCAGTATGTTAAATCAGTCGATACAAAATCCTCGGCAATGACTGTAACTGCCTCTAATTTCTGTCTCAGGAGATATGATATAATGGAGCTATCAAGTCCGCCTGACAATGAGATTAGGTCAGAACTGCACTCGTTGCATGACTCTGATAACGCATTGTAAATATCCTGTGACCACTCTTTCAATACTGTAAGGCATGTTCTTGAAATTAAAATAGCTATGCCTAACTTGGATTTATGTGACAAATTATTGTAAACTTTAAATCCTTTATCTGATTCTTGAGAGATATTGCTACTACCTGCCGAGATTGAATCCAAGACACTGATTCCTGCATTACGGGCTATCCTTGCCAAAAAACTTGCCGAAGATCATAATATTCGTGAAGATGAAATCTCAAAGATGCTTGGTGTAACCCAGGCTGCAATTAGCAACTACATTCGGGGTACACGTGGTGACCCATCACTGATTGCCAAACTCTTGGCAGAAAAGCAAGTTGCCATCATGATAAATGAACTATGTGATAGTTTGTCATCTGACATGGCATACACTCCATCTAACCTTTCAAAGTTCATAGGACTGTGCAACTATATCAAATCAAGTCTGCTAATCTGTGAGATTCATCACAACTTGGAATCTAATATTGATGAGCAGGTATGCAAAGAGTGTGAGAACATGTTACTCAAAGGACCCGGAAGTGTCTACTGAGTCTTTGCCAGAATAATCTCTATAGTCGATATCATCCTACCAATACCTGCGGCATCTACTGTATCTAGTGTAATCTTTTGAACTCGGATGTTGCCTTTGAGCATCTTTTCTGTAATTATGTTTGCTACAGCTACTGCATTTGGAATTGATTTATCCTTTGATTTTAAAATCACTTTGTCCTTTTTATCAAACATGTTCATTACCTCAAGGGCAATCTCCATTACGGGATAATTCCCAATCTGCATTGTGGTCACCGTCTGTTCTTGACTTTGTAAGTTAACTGTCTCCTCCATTAGCATTATTCAACATTTAGAAATTTTATGATCTTTTAAGTTTTATCGACCATTGATTCATTTTTCAAAATAATCAATTGGTATGTTTTGATAATCCCCGTTTGGCAGAACCCTTCGTATTGTGATTGGAATTACTCTCTTCTCTAGTTCTTCCATTGAGATATCCAACGAAATTCTTGCAGTCTTTGGGATCTGGATAAAGGGGGGTGCTCCCTGCGATAGCTGCAATGCCCTTGCTCCCATAATTCTTGCTTTCTCAAACCTTGTTAGTGTTGGCGGCCCTATTGTAATTTTATTTTTTTCACAGGGAATCTCTACGATATCATGCTCCACAATCTTTTCAATAACCTCTCGTTGCTCGATCTCTTTGATTCTCTTTTCAAGCTTGCCTTGTTCTTTTTCAGTTAATGGTTCTACGAGGTCTTTTCTATCGATTAGCTTGCGGTATGTCTCTAGTGCCTTGTTTAATCCTGTATTTTCTTTACTTTCTGGTTCTTCAGATGCTGTAGATTCTGATAACACTGGTTCCTTAACATCTGCCAAGTAAGAAAATTTCTTTTAAACGTTATTTAACTGCTCGTTTCTATACGGTCTCCCCAAAATCAACCTGTCTGTGTTATTCAGATGTTAAGGCCGTGAAACCCCCACGGCCCCCACCCTTATCTGTCATAGGAGATGACAAAATTGGGAACAAACATCATCTTTCTACTTGATTCTAACTCTGGAGGCATTAACAACGTGTTCTTTCTTTTAATGTAATAATTGAGCGTAAAATTAAACTCGAGATCCCAATAGTTGATGTAAGAAACTCGGCCGCCCTTGCAAGCGGATTCTTGCCACGAAACCCCTCATCATAAATCATCTCAACTGAACCACGGTCAGTATCAACAAACGAGGTAATCAGTGAAAACACACCTAAACGCTCATCGGTATCTTCAGTGTAGAGGCGCAACTCTACTTTGGAAATTATAAATTCGTCTTGACCAAAGTCCCCTGATAACAACACCCGTACGTCATCAGGCGTTTTGTCTACTCTGCTGGGATCATGCAGATCAATTATGTTTGGCGGCATTACAAATTAGGTAATAACTTGAGGCATTTTAAATCAGGCGTTGCGATAGCATTATTTACTGAAAAAACGGATTTTTATCTATGGATCCGCACACGTTTCACGGCAAAGATATTCCCCACATAAGACTAGATCCTAAAATGACCATAGAGGACTTGGTAGATGTCTTTGCAAACTCTGGGTTCAATGGCAGACAGCTCGGAGATGCAGCAAAACTCTATGCCAAAATGATTCAAGAAGATGCAACAATCTGCCTTACAGTATCAGGCGCCATGACGCCAGTAGGGTTTGGCGGGATAATCAAGACCCTCATTGAGCGAGGATTTGTGGATTGGATTGTGACTACGGGGGCAAACGTGTACCATGAAGATCATTTTGCCTGGGGACTGCCAGTCAAACAGGGAAGCTTTGATGTAGATGACATGAAACTATACGAGAACGAGATTGTCAGGATTAGGGACGTATACATTAAATTTAATGAGACGCTAGAGGCCCAAGACCAACTAGTACAAAAGATGGTTGATAAGCATTTTACAGACCGACCGTTTACAACTGCAGAGTTTTGTAATCTGATGGGCAAGCTGAGCAAAGAGGGCGCCAAATATCCTGAAAAGAGCTTTGTAACTGCGGCATATGATTATGATGTTCCAGTATACATCTCCACCATAAAGGACTCGTCACTGGCATTGAATCTGGCAGTTCACAGACTGCGGGGAAAAACATACAGCTTGGATTTTGTAAGAGAAATTATTGAACAGGCAGCAATCATCTATGACTCGGAAAAATCAGGAATATTGGAGCTTGGTGGAGGGGTGCCAAAGAACACTGCCCAGCAGACAGGCCCGCTACTGGATCAAATTCTAAAACGAAACGATGGAGGACAAGACTATATCATTCAAATAACTGACGCGCATCCTGATACTGGAGGTCTGTCTGGTGCTACACTGCAAGAGGGCAAGAGTTGGGGCAAAATTAAAGATGCACATACTGGGATGGTCACAGTTTATGCAGATGTAACTATAGCGTTTCCTATTCTTGCACTATATGTTCTAAGCAACCAAAACACAAGAAAACCAAAGAGGCTCTACAAAAAACTAAATCAACTGTACAAAAACCTAAGTGACGACTATTTCAAAAACCCGCCTGCACACTAAAACCTGTCAAATCTGGCACGTTCTAGTTCTCTGTCATCTTTGGATTCTTTTTTGTATTCCTTGTAGTGTTCTTTGCAAAGGGCAGTCTTTTTGCCTGCCGAGTTTACCCGCAGTCCGGCACCCTCTACCTTGCCGGTGTTCAGGGAGCGTACGCCGTCCTTGTCACAGCCCTCAAAATTGCATTTTGCGCCTTTGGCTATTATTCCCATAAATATGGATGATCGAGATGTTATTTATACTTGAAAGCATTCTTTTGCCCTGTGTGACAAAAATCCAGTTTTATCGTTTATAAGTGGAATATTTTTTTCCAAAGTTATGGGTGGAGCAAAAAGACCAACAATTTCAAAAAAGGACAGATCATCAAGCTCCAAGGATACAAAGAAAAAGAAAGACAAGGGTGAGGGCGGTGCAAAAAAAGCCGAGATCACAGTTTTAGTAAATGAGCAACAGGCACTAAAGATTATTCAAAACTCCAAGGTCTTTACAGTTCAGGAACTTGCTAGACAGATGGGAGTTAAAATCTCTGCTGCAAATGCATTTCTAAGGGAATCTACAGACAAAGGCATTGTAAAGCGGGTCGGCGGATATTCAGGCCATCGCCTATATCAGACGGCCTCATAGATAGACAACACATCTCCGGACTCTGTGTCTTGTAATGCATCGATACTTTCTGCTAGTCTTCCTATAGGTGTCATGGACTTTGCAAATATGGCATCATTTAGAAAGAAACAGATGCTTCCTGTAGATGGCAAGAATGCAACATCACCTTTTTTGAACTCGGTTCTTGACCTTTCAATCCCCGAATCAATACTTGTTTCAAAATACAAGATGCTCTTTCCTAGAAGATGAGCGTGTCCCTCCAACGGCAAGGATCTCATGATGGTTCCAACTGTTCTAGGGGACAGGTGCATCTTTAGATTGCATGAAATCTTTGCTTTGTTGCGAATCTCTAAAACTAGCTGTTTTCTGGAAACTGATGCACTCAACTTATCCTGTCTTGCTGAGATATTATATAATCTGTACTCATCAGAATGTCTGCGGACAGTCTTGTTTCCTGAATGTATAATGACACACTAGAGGGCGTTTGCAGTTTTTTCGTAATAGTATTCTTGTTTCTTTAAATCCTTCTCTGAGATGATTCTGCATTTTCGTATTGGAACTAGTCTTGAAATCTGCTCATATGTGGCCATGTCTCTGACGTCAGCAGCATATGCTATCTGTAGCAAGGGTGCCCTCTCCTCAATCATTGGTTTTACCTGCGCATATCCCCCGCTCTGCCTCATCCCGGTTCTAAACAATCCCAAACGTCTATCATTTTTTGAAACCTGCGGGTCTTGATAACAACAAATGGCAAACTCATCCCCTTCTTTTTCAATAATTGTCAGCCGGGTAAACTTGTCGCTCCAGTCCTCTATCTCTTTTGCAATCTCAAGTGCCTCCTTTTTGTCCTCAAAGACTGTTGAGACTACCAATCTATTTTTCTCATATGCCCATGAGATTCCATAAAAATTATCCTTCCAGTTAATCTCCAGTGACATGTCTTGTGTGGGAGAATTAACAAATTAATGCTTTCTAATTACCTGTCAGGTTGACTAGGGGGGGGATGATTATTTTCTCTTGGACTGTTCCTTGTATTTTTCATACTTTCTCTTTCTCTCAAAGTCTAAAATGGCATAGGTCTTTCCAGACTCGCAGATCTTCATCTCGCCAGAGTGCATATCATGGATTGATTCAAACAGCCCGCTACACAACAACTCGCCTACAACGCTCCATGCGGTATCTTCTGAAACATCAAATTTGTAAGATATGGTTGATACCTTGGTAAAGAATCCATTTTGTGAATTTCTGCGTATAAATCTCTCAACTTTCTGTTCTGTTGTCAGATTAGGCTCTCGTTTCTTAAAGAACCTCTTGTGTGTCTTTTTTGCGTACATATCCCTTTCTTGCATCTTAGCTGTCATAAGTATCATCGATCACATACGAATATGTGTTTCCGGGCTCGTATACGTCTCCTAGCTTGGCCTTCATCTCTTCGTCAAACTCTTCTTGTAATCTTTGACAATACATCTTAGCTTCTGTCTCGTCATCTGGAATCCCGATGTTTATGTCATAATTGAACCCAAATGCTAGATGATAAAACTCGGCAAAAAATTCTCTACAGTCAAACAGGTCTGCTTTTTCATCAACTGATACTACAAAACATTCATCTTCAATTCTCATGCTAAGACAGATCTCGTTTTGTATGGCTACCCCGGCCATCACTGTTGCTATATATGCCACATACTTTTCATCTAATTTGCCTTGGCTCTTGTTTGCAATCCACAGCTCATAGCCCTCTGTCAGATCCTCTAGCGTTCTAATTGCTGTTTCCCGAATAAATGCGTCCGGATACGACATTTTTGAATTCCAGGATTCAAAACTGTTTGGTTTTGCACAAACTGCATCAAATGTCAGCTCGGGGTTGGAATCCTCAAACTTTTGTGCTTGTTTGTTAGTCCACATTGGCGAGAATTTTTGTACTAGTTTTTTTGTTCTCTGATCCAACAAAACCACCATCTACCATCTACTGTTTAATCGTATCTCTTTCTAACTTGACATTCCTGATTTTAAAAATTCAAGTGCACATTCTGCTAGTCCCTGCTTGGAGTGTTTGTTAATGTCATGTTTGCAGTTTGGACAAACCCCCGAGTCTTCTGGTACATCTCCGACTTGTTTCATGCAACACTCCATTAGCTCCTCAGTCGAGTGGGACTCCATGGCAAGCTTGCAAGTTGGGCACTGAGTCAATGATACTAGTGATAATATCATTGCTATTAAATCATAATTCTAGTTTCTTGGCCACAGATGAACTGGTAATTCGTGCTAAATAATATCACGAAATTACCTGGTCATCCATCCCTTTTGTGGCAATGACAATTATTGTCAAATTTGTTTAAAGCAAAAAAAGTATGTTCAAATTAACAACAAAGTAAAAAAAATGAGCAAAATCCCCCTTTCCCAGTCAGACTAGCTAAACAAGAGAATCAGGCCCACTGCAAGGGCTATTACTGAAACAGACATCCAAATCATAAATTTTCGCAGCATTATGATGATTATCATGCCACTAAAATTAATAGTTTGTAGATGACTCTGATTAAACTCTATTATTATCAATAAAGTGATCATCCATTATGGATAATACTCTGGAATGGACTCCACATCTTGCCCTAAAGTGGTCTGATTTTCAAGCCGAATCAAATCCTGCAGTCTTTGAGGATTCGCACAGTGTCATAAAATATCGATTTACATGGACTGTAAACTCTGATAGTGTGAATGACAAGATAGTCTTTATCATCAAAGACATCAATCTCTTTGTAGAATTTCATTCCATGCTGTCTTGGATGAGGCCGTCTGAACTAGATGCATCATTACTGTGTCATGAACAAGGAAACTTTGATCTAGCAGAGTCTGTTAAACGTGAAAATCTCTCAGCGCTTTACACAAAGTTTTACACAAGACATTTCCCTACCCGTGGTCAAAACGAGGAACAAAGCAAGCAGTTTGCAAAAGAGGATTCTGGCAAGATGATTGACCGCACAGTTCAAACAATACAATCAATGTTTGATAAGAGATCTCTGAAATATCGTACAGATACGAATCACGGTCAGAATACCAAACGGCAATCAGAATACGACATGTTATTCAAACAGCTAAGAGTGTAACAGTCATATTTGTAGGACATTTAGTTTGTCTCTACTTTAATCTCAGAGTTACATGCAGGAGTTTTGCCGGTTTCCTCCTCAAAGTCTGCAATTAACCGCAATTGCATCTCTTTTGGATTCTCTTCAAATACCCTTTGATATGCCGAGGTGCGCTGCATGCATTCTTTGCCATCAAATTCTGTATCCACATATCCTGCAAATGTCTTTTCAAGATTATCTGTCTCCCCGATGTATATTGGATCTTTGTTTCTATTGTACAAAACATATACTCCCGGGTTTGGTTTTACGAATTTGGCACTAGTGGTCCAAACCCTCATCTTGTCATCTAGCAGTTCCATGTTATCTTGGGAATTCTACTAGATATTAAACTAGAGTATATCGTCCCAACAACTCATGCTTTTAATACGGAATACAGATAGCCAAGTATTGGCATTAATAGAAAAATTTCCTCACCACTTTACTCCGCGAGACATCCAAAAGGAGATTCTCGCCCAAATTGAAGAAAAGATTAGATCGGGATTCAAAAAGATCGTCCTGTGTGCTCCTACCGGGGTCGGAAAATCCCTTGTTGGTGCAACCCTCTCAAATCACTTTGATAGCTCTTTTACTGTAACTGCATCAAAACACCTCCAGGATCAATATGTGCGAGATGTTCCGTTTCTCAAACCCGTCAAAGGCAAATCAAATTTTCCATGTCTCCAACTAATGTCTGCAAAAAAAATCACAGATGATAGGGATGCCATGAGACGTGGGCTGACCTGCAATTATGGCATGTGTCTTGAAAAAATCAACAAAGGCGGCAAGGAGATTATAACCCCCTGCAAATTCAAACCTACAATACAGCAAGTCGAAGAAAACTCTCCTGACCTGCCGCCATGTCACTATTACATACAAAAGTATGAGGCCCTTGTATCAAAGCACTCTCTTTGGAATTACTCTGCATTTTTTACAATTATAAAGTTCAACAAGAAATTCTTTGAGAAGTATCTTAACCGAAAGGTATCTGTGTTTGATGAGGCCCACAAGATTGAGGATCAGATAATCCAGTTTGTTGGATTTGACATCTATGCTGCCCAGATAAATGACTGTAATCTTGATTTAGAAAGATACGATTTTACTGACATTGACTCCATGTCAAAGCTGGTTGACGATATGTCCTATTCTTATGCTAAACGCCTACATGATATAAAAGAGAGGGACACATTTGAGGATAATCCTGACTATAAACAAATCACTAGCCTGGAGCAGCGATACAACAAGTCCGCACAGGCAAGAATTGACATTACAGATGACAAAGATAACTTTGTAGTAAATGATCCTGTCCGGGATCTTGATGGAAACATCAAAATCATATCCATAAAGCCAATTGATGTCTCAAAGTTTGCGGGCTCTTTCTTTGAGACAGAATACCAGCTATTCATGTCTGCAACGATTGACAAATCAAGCTTTTGTGAAAATATGGGACTGCAAAAAGATGATGTGGCATTTGTTGATACCAAAAAATCACCATTCCCGCTAGAGCACAGAACAGTTGATCTCTTAAACATCAAGAGTCTGCGGTATGGTTCTACTGAAGAAGATGAGCGCGAGGTGATAAAGACGATTGACAGAATTATGGATGAACACTCTGATCACCGTGGCCTGATTCTGACCTCGTCTATTCCAAGATGCCAAAAGATCATTAGGTATCTGTCTCCTAAAAATACCCGGCGAATAAGACTCTGTCACAGCAGGAACCGGGATGGAAAAACCCAAGATGAGGTAATTGCAGAGCATGCCTCTGACCCTACGGGTGTCTTACTGTCCTCGTCACTCTGGGAGGGTGTTGACCTAAAAGATGATTTATCAAGATTTCAAATAATTGCAAAGGTTCCATATCCAAACTATGCTGAAAAGCGAGTCCGTGTTAAAATGAAAAAATTTCCACTATGGTATACCTCTCAAACCCTAGTCAAGATCCTGCAAGGATTTGGGCGTTCCATAAGAAGCAGTGATGACTGGGCAAAAACATATGTCTTGGATGGTGCCATAGATAATCTCTTTCACAAGGGACTAGAAATGATTCCAAGGGCATACTATGATGTCTTGGGGATAGGCGTAACACGATAAACTATCTCCTGTCTGCACACATGCATCTTACATAGACTATCTTGAACTCTCCGCCTGTCTTTACATTGTGTGAGATTGGTCTGTGGCACTGCTGGCATTCAATGAATCCAAAGTACTCATCAACTCGGATTATCTTGTAATCCCATGACTTTTTCTCCTCATTCCAAAACACGGAATTTATCTCAGACGGTCCATTCATGCTTGTATGTTGGGGTTGTGGGGGGTTTGTTAATTTATGGATTCATATTCTTTAGTTCAACACATTTTGAATCAAACTCGTCTAAATACTGCCTTGCATTAATCCTGGGATCCATGACATATATCTCACAGGTATCAGAGTCAATTCTCTGAGCAACATTGCTGTTACTTGTTGCCTGCAAGGCCAATATGGCCACAAGCGCAATGATTATAATTACTGCAAATTTTCTCGAGTAAATATCCACACATCTCTTTAATGATTCTAAACTTAAGTTTGATCATTTGGGACAGGTATAATCTCATAAAATATCATTGAAAACCAGCTCTGTTTTGTATCATTCATAATTTAAATAACGTTTAGACAAATTCCGGAGATAGAAATTAACATGACACGGATACCCCCATCACTGAAACCAAAATCCCGATTATCCACCATCATCAAACTAATGAAGAAACAGCCACTGATTTGCACTACTATTCTTGCACCTACATACGGGGTATTCCTCTCAAAAGCCAAGAGGGCATATAGTGCCGGTTCTGATATGGCAGAATTGAGAATTGATTCATTAAACAATCAATCCCCAGAGACTGTCAAAAAAATAATTGCTGATTCTCGCATTCCTCTAATTGTCAGTAACAGAAACAAAGAAAATCACGGCCTCTGTCCCAGCAAAAATGAACAAACAAGACTCGGTTTGTTGTCTGAGTGTATCAAAGCAAAACCCTCGTTTGTTGACATTGAACTAGAAACTGATAGACACGACCGTACAGCGATCATAGATGATGCCAAAAATAACAGGGTGGGTGTAATCTGCTCTTATCATGACTTTGCGCGTACCCCCTCTTCCAAAGAAATAATCAAAATCTTTAAAAAAATAATCAATACAGCGCCCGATGTTGCAAAGATGGTATTTACCCCACATACAAAAAAAGACATTGAAAACATACTGCATGCAGTTGAACATCTAAGACATGAAAAAACACCCTCAACGATATTTGGGATGGGGAACATGGGACAAGATACCAGAATACTCTCGCCCATCTTGGGTTCTTGTCTGACATACTGTTCGCTAAAAGCCGACCCGACAAACGGATTATCCCAAATATCTGTCAAAGACACCCGTGCGATATTTGATATTCTCATAAAACAAAAGCGAGGGTGGACGTCAGTCAGACAAGAACACAGAGAGTTACTTGCACTAGCAATTACTGAATTTATGAGCAAGGAAAACTATCCATTTATTGGCAGACTAGTTAATGTCTAATTTTATATGAGATTATTCTATCTTTGAGATCTCGTAAATCTTTTGCCTTGCATCTCTGATGGAGACCTTTTTCTTGACATAGCCTTTCTTTAGCAGGTGGCTTAGTGCCAATCTGACTGTTCTGCCGGGAAGAAGCGTCTTGTTTACCAGATCCTTTTGAGTCAATGCCCCCTCATACTCGAGAGTTTTTAGTAAAAGCTTTGAGCTTGGCGGCATGCTAAGCAACGCTTCTGCTAGGTGCACCTTTTTTGCAAGGACGGAGATTGCAGTCCTGTCTTTTTTGAGTCGGATTATCTTGGCTGATGGGAAAAACTGTGTACACTCTACAGTCTTGTTTACCTTGTACCTGTCTAGTCCATCTAGAACTACCTCGCAGTGCAGTCTGGCAGATATGTCATCAATTACAATTGAGCTGTCATTTGAAACAATGATGGGTCTGCGAGTAATATCAAGTGAGTTGACTGAGATAATCTCAAAGACTGCCGAGTCTTGAAACAATATGGGGCCGCCTGCAGACATGGAATATGCCGACGAACCAATCGGTGTAGATACTATTATCCCGTCTCCGTTATCATGCCAGACCTCGTCTTCATTTACTCGAAGTGTATGCTCCATAAGCATCGCACTCTTTGATGCAAATACTGCAACGTCATTTAGTACAGGATATGCATTTTTTCCATCAATCTTAACACCAAGCCTTGGCACCTCCTCTACTTCATATTTTTGTCTCTTGAGTACATTGACAAATGTTGCAAACTCTCTGAGCTCAATCTGTGCTAGAAACCCTACGGCTTCGCCTTCACTGACCCCTAATACTGGCACCATAGAATCAGACGTGTTGTGAAAATAATTTCGTACACCCCTGTCCCCGCCTAACACGATGATGCAGTCAGCTTGTCTGCTCTTTTTTGTAACTAAAAATGACTTTATCTCGTATTCGTCTAGAATCTTTTTGATGCTCTTTGCTGCATGCTCTGCAATACCTGCACCGTAAATGCCTATCTGCATAGAGGAGATATCTCATCAGGCTTTATAAAAGAATCATACATTATCGCAGATCCCGGAACCTGACCAAATTATAAAAATATGATGCATTAGTCTGAATGGTGCTTTTTTTAGGAATCTTTTGCAGGCCAACATTCTGTGACTCGAGTGCGGCCTGCACCGCCCCTCCTGCAAAACACAGTGCCCACAAAAAGTCTTTCTCTTTGAGCATTGTACATGTAAATGCAGAGCAAAAAATATCCCCAACTCCTGTAGTGTCATGAATCCGTTTGTTGGGCAGTGTGATGGTGTAAACCTTGTCTTTGACTAACAACGAGATGTCTGTCTTGTCAGTTAGTACCACATACTCGACCCCCTTTTTTTGCAGTGCTACCATTATCTCATCATGTGTTCCATCTACCATTTGATGGGCCTCTTTGGTACTTACCTTGATTGCATTAACGCAGGACAAGTCAAGGTCGGTCTTTTTTAGATAAACGTTATTCTGAGTGTCTTTTTGTCTTAGAAATCCCTGCGGATCAACAAACAAAAAATTCGAGTCATCTTTTATCTTTTGTATGGTGCTCCCTGCTATCTCGTGATATAACGGACTCAGAATATGAGCGTCGGCATCACATTTGACATACTCTATCTCTTCGCATTGATTCTCTAGTTTTAGTGTCCTGTCCGTACCTGTAATGGAGATGGCAAACCTTGTGGTGTTTTGTTTTGACTGTGCATCACCAAGATGAATCTTTTGTTCTGACAGATACTGCTTTGGAAAGTCAGGGCCAAACTTTGTAAACAACTCGACATCAAACTTGAACTGCCTTGCAGTAATTCCGCAGTAGCATGCCGCACCGCCTATCTGTTCGTATGTGCCGCCATTTACCGTTATCGTATCTATTGAACAGTGCGCAAATACAGCTATCTTCATCTCTTTGGCTGGGTCTGGTATGGATTTAGTTTTTTGCATTAGTTTTAGCCAGGCAGTCCCGGCATAGAATGCCCCCCTTGACTGTTACCACCTCTATGCCTGAACGGTAACAGACATGACACAGTCCTCGCATGGGTTATCTGTGTCTGATCTAGGATTAAAACATGTATGGAAATCTAGTTCCCTAGACCCGTAAATCTAGGAAAAATTCTACAAGAATATAAAGAGGCAGATTCCGTTTATGGACATGCCACTCAAACGAGCAAGCCGGGGACGTACCAAGGGAGGCAAAGGCTCCTCAGGTGTCGTGCAATGCACAAACTGTGGGCAGACAGTCCCAAAGGACAAGGCAAAAAAGGTCACATCAAGACTAAACCTAGTAGAGCATACTCTGGCCAAAGAACTGCGTGCACAAGGAGCATACATTGCATCCCCGACTGTTCTAAAACACTATTGCATCTCATGTGCGATTCATTTCAAGATTCTAAAGATTAGATCTGCAGATAGCCGGAGAAAGCGTGGAAAACTCCGCTAGTCTCTGATATTTTTTACAGTAAATGCCATTCTCTGAACCAGTGTAACTCCGGCAATTACTACAACAATGATTAGTGCATACTCTATAAACCCCGCAATACCTACTAGTGCAATAACAAGCAACCTCTCTGCCCTCTCACCAATTCCAATCCCCCGAAGCTTGATGCCGATAATATCTGATTTTGCTCTAGCATAGCTTACAAGCAGCGACAATCCCATTGCAAGCAGTACCAGATATGGTTCCGCGTATCCCCCTATCATTATTCCTAACAATATTGCGACTTCGGCAATCTTGTCAGACATTGAATCAAGATATTCACCTTTCTTTGATGTCTTTGCTGTGACTCTTGCCACCTGTCCGTCTACCATGTCAAAGAATCCAGATACCAGCAGCAAGACACCTCCTATGATCAAGCCAAACTCGATTCCCATTCCATATACTAGTGCTGAGACTAGTGCAAACCCAAGACCTATGCCGGTCCAAAAGTTGGCAGGCAGTCCTGTTGATGCAAACCCCCGTCCCATCTTTTCAAGTGCAGGACGCAACGTATCTCTGAGATTATTTAGCACGAGATCCCCTCAAAGTACCATCTAATAAAGCAAGTAGGAACAACTGTATTAAAATCAAAGTAAAAATCCCTCAAAAACCCTGTGTGGATATGTGCATATGTTATTTAGAACTCTGGGATTGATTGATTGCCACAAGCGTCGAGATTATCTTTGCTGCAAGAACAGCAGTAGCACCGTTGTCATGATACGGGTTTAGCTCCACAATGTCTGCCCCAGTAACGCTGGCATTCTCAAAGACATGAATCATATCAAAGAGTTCTCTAGATGTAATTCCAACGGCTTCGGGATTGCCCACACCTGGCGCAAAGGCGGGGTCTAGTACGTCTAGATCAAAACTAGCATATATGGAATCAAACGTGGATATGTGATCTTTTAAGAGCCCCGGACCATCCCCGTCTCTTATCTGTCTGTCTGAGATGGTCTTTATCTTGTTCTCTACAAGAAACTCGAGTTCTTCTTTGACAAATGCCCTTGCACCCACATGTAACATGTTCTCAGCCCCCCTCTCCTCTACGATTCTTTTCAGGTATGATGCATGGCCGTATCTTGTATTTGTAAATTCTTCTCGCATGTCATAATGGGCATCAAAGACGACATACCCCGTATCCTTGGGAAAGCTCGTATATGTGCCATATGTGATTGAATGCTCACCACCCAAGATGATAATCTGCCTCTCTTCTGAGACGAGTTCTGCTGTGATCTTTTTTGCCATCTCAATCATCTCAGATACGCTTACTGTGTGACGAATATTTCCAATGTCTCTAATGTTTGCAGTCTCCAAGTCCACCCTGAGCTCGGGATGAAAGATCTCAATGTTGTTAAATGAATCCCGGATTGCGTCAGGGGCGAACCTGCATCCGGGCTTGTACGAGTGTGTGGAATCAAACGGAATTCCAAATATTGTAGCAATTGGCTCACCCTCCTTTGAGGATGTAATCGTCGAGTTTTGGTTCATGTACAAATCAATAAAACTCATATCTCTATCACACCATCAGATTTGGTCTCTTTGAGAGATGTTTTGGCAGGTTCAAACCAGAAAACGGCTTGCCTTTAGTCTGGGTGTTAATCTCATCAGCAAAGTCATCAAAAGAGATCTCGCGCACACTGCCTGTCTGCCTGTCGCGCACACTAAGGTTCTGCGAGCCTGACTCTCTCTCACCAATGACTAGTATGTATCGAATCCACTCTTTCTCTGCTGCATGGATTCTCTTTCCAATACTCTCATTTCTATCATCAATGTCAACACGTACATCATTTGTTGCTAATTTATCGCAGAGTTTTTCGGCAAAATCATTAAACTCGGGGTTTAATGGAATTATTCTGACTTGGGTTGGCGACAACCAGAAAGGTAGTTGTGGTTTGCGCCCCCGCTTTGAGTCACTTGCCGCCTTTTCCAACAAGGCGTAAATTATTCTCTCTATTGCGCCGCTAGGTGAGTTGTGCAGTATTATTGGGTGTTGCTTGCAGTTGTCCTCATCTACAAAGTCAATCCCGTATCTGCTGGCATTCTCAACGTCAATCTGGTCAGTAGAGAGAGCAGACGCCTTTCCCATGTCATCTACAAAGTTAAACTCCCATTTTAATACAAAGTAAAAGAATTTCTCCTTCCACATCTCAACTAGGACAGGTCTTCCATGTCTGCTGACTAGCTCCTCGATGGCTTGTTTGTTGTCATTGTAAAAGTCCTCAGTAAATCTAATGGCCATGTCATAGTCGGATTCTTCGATTCCAAGTTCCTTGAGGACGCTTCTTGATAAATCAAACCTGACTTTGATCTCATCTATTGCCTGCTTCATGTCCTTGCAGAAAGCATGACAGTCAGGCATTGTAAACGCCCTAAGGCGTCTTAGACCCACTAGCTCGCCGGACTGTTCTCTACGAAAGCTGTATCGTGTCAGCTCGTATAGCCTGTAGGGCAGATTCTTGTAGGATAGTTGATACTGGGTTGCCATGAGGAACTGACCAAAGCATGCGGCAAATCTCAAAAAGAGTTGTTTTCCATCTGAATCAATGTTGTACTGTCGTGCAGGGAACCGGTTAAAGTAGCTGACCATGCTTGGGTGTTGCGAGTCATACATTATGGGCGTCTCCACCTCGTACCCTCCGTACTCTTTGACCCTGTCAGTAACGTATCTCTCAATTAAGGATTTTATCAGACGGCCGTTGGGATAGAATCTCATGTTACCTGAATCAGATGCAGACTCGTAATCTGATATTCCCATCTTCTTCATCAGTCCCACGTGTGGGGGCCGTTGGTCTACTTTGCGGGTCTTTACGGATTCATATTTTGCCAAGACCTCCAACTTTTTGTGATTGGTAAAATCAAAGTCTGCAATATTTGTCATTGTTCCATCTGGCAAAAGAATCTTCCAGTATGAGCGAATCTTAGACTCGGCGCTGAGCGCATCAGATGTTGTTTCATTAGAATCTGCAGTATCCCCTGCGGTTTCATTAGAACCTGCAGTATCTGCTGTAATTACCTTAAAGCTCTCAGCTAGTGGATGACCTTTTACTTTGATATTGTAAGACTTTGTCCAGCCAAATGGGGAATGATACACCTCTAGTCCTGATGCGGCAGTCTCCATCTCTTTGAGGAGGTTTATTGCAACTGAGGGCTTTGCAAGGCTTGAGCTGAGATGCGCATACGGATATAACAGTAATCGGCGGCATCCAATCTTTTCCATGGATGTCTTTATCTGGGATATGGCCTCGTGTGCAACTGACGAGTCATCTTTTTGCTCTATGGCAACAAATGCAACTACTAGTTCCTCTAGTTTTTGGGTCTTGGGGGTGATGTCTTCTGCTGAGTTTATCTCCTTTTTGGTGGGGGTATATTCTATATGATCACAGTGAAGCTGTAATATGCGCATGTTAAGGGAACATCAAAAGCGTCATAAATATACGATTCCTAATTGTTTAGTTATGCCGAGAATCTCTGGCATGAAAATCCGCTTATTTTGTAATTAAATACAAATGTGCCCACATTTGCTAAACATGTTGTGGTGAATCCATCTGTCTTTAGGAGACGAGATCTCTCAAAGGTAAATTTTGAGTATGAAAACATGATAAAACGAGACCTGTCTGATACTAGCATGGCGGGTGCCGTACTCAGAGACCGGGACATACACAATTCAAATCTTAGCGGCTCTGATCTTAGCGGCGCAGACCTGAGCGGTGCGATATTATTCAATGTCAAGCTGCAAGGCGCATGCATGCATGATGTAAATCTCTCAAATGCAAAGCTGTGGGACGCTGAACTGTATGGCGCAGACCTGCGGGGGGCTGACCTGAGTGGAGCAGACTTGTTTTATGCTGACTTGAAGAGTGTTGACCTGAGCGGTGCTGATCTGAGCGGGGCCAATCTCAGACATGCAGACTTTGATGGGGCAACACTGGAATCTACAAACTTTGCAGGTGCGAGGTATGATTTGCATACTCTGTCTACGATTCCAAAGAATGCAAAAAACAACTTTGAGAAACAAGGTAGCATGTGGTAATGACAACTTGGTAACCATACATTACATCTCTTTGCTAAATTTTTCAAACTCTGACTGGGTCTTTACAAACTGGTCAGTTACAATCCTCTTTAGCAAAAAAAGATTCTCCATCTTTTCATTAATGATGCAGATAGATTCATCAAATATTACGGCATCTACAAATTCCTCATTGGGGTATGCTATATATTCAAAAGACTTGGAATCTGTCTGAATCTGCAGCTTTAATCCCATCAATAATCCCAAATCATCATGCTTGTTCAAAAATCCAACCAAGCTTGCTCTCAAACTAGGGTCGTCAAAAAGTGACTTGTACTGTAATGCACTCGAGGCATCGTCTATTATGCATGCAACAGGTTTACCTCTGATATGCAAAACTGCCGAGCTGTGGGTGGGTGCAAACGCCCTAGAATCAGGCATCTTGTCTAAAGGCATAATCACAAACTTTTGGTTTGACTAATATTTTTTATCAGCTAGTGTCTATTTCTCGTCTGGTTCGTTTGCTTTATCTCGAACCTTTTTCATGATGCAGAACCTGCTCAAGGCCTTCATAAATCCCATAATCTCAGTTGGCATAACAGAGTATTAAATGTGTTCAAAATTCCCAGTCAAGATACACATCAAATCAGCCCTCTGCTGTAATTCTTTGATCGTGATACCTGCTTTTGATGTAGCGCAGAGATATAGCTACTTGGGGGGGAAAAAATCAAAGATGGGGATCAAAGAATTAACCATTCATTAATAATACAACCACCATGCCCAATATTCATGCAATTCTGTTCTGACTGTGAGACAAGACTAGTACAGAGTCGTGATGATGTGGGCGGGCCACGGATATGTCCCCAATGCCATCCGGAACAGAGTCAGACACAAATTCCAACACGTGCAGTGAACCATTCGGGCATAACAAAACCTTGCTCCAAAGGATGCGGCTCTGAGATCTATTGGGATGAGTTATTCAGGACGGACGGTGGAAAGTTCATCCCCATTGATTCGCAGACAGACGAACCGCACCAGTGCAATAAATCAACTGTATCTGATGGGGCCGCACCTGATGAGACTACACTTGATGACACCGTACCTGCAGAGACTGCATCTGACTCAAAACCCAAAGACAGGGAAACTGTATCACAAATTCCAATCCCACAAAGCATCCTATTTGATGTTGCCAAGATTCCAAAAGCACTAGTTGAGAAAGACGGCATCATACATAGAATCATTCAGGGACACAAAGAAGAGTCACTTGCCCTGATTCATTATGAGCGACTGACTGCTCCAGAAGCTGAAAAAATACCAATAGAATCCCTAGATGATGTACTGTCTGAGAATATCATACAGGGATTGGAGAGATACGGATTCAAGGGGCTACTTCCATTTCAAGACGAGTCTGTCCGTGAGATTCTAAAGGGAAATAACACCATAATATCAGCACCCACAGGGTCTGGAAAGACAGAAGCCTTTGCCATCCCAATACTGCAAAAAATATCTGGCAGAACCACCCCCGGAGTATTTGCATTGCTTGTCTATCCTCTTAATGCATTAATTGATGACCAGGTATCAAAGCTTACAAACCTGATTCAAAAATGCAAGCTGGCAGGCCACACTGCCGCATATTCAATTCACGGTGGCCAGAGTACCGAGTACAAGGATATGGTAATAGCCGAGTCCAAAAAAAAGTCATTGATAATTGCAACAAACTTTGATTTTATCAACTATCACATGATACTGCAAGACAAGAAATGGAACGAGTTGTTCAAGACTGCAAAGATAATAGTAATGGATGAGGCACATTCCTACACCAGCTTTTACGGCTCTAATGTGTACCATGTTTTACAGAGAATGGAAAGATACATGACCAAAGTTCAATATGTTGGCTCATCAGCTACTCTGGATAATTCTAAAGAGTTTTTCTCAAACATGTTTAACATTCCCAAAGACTCTTTCTCATACATCAAAAGCAAGCTCAGGCGAAGACAAGACATGCACATGTTCTTTATCATGCCAAGAAAGTTCAGACAGCGCGCTACGATGGAGCTGCTCTCTTCTTTGTGCTACAAGAACAAGTCAGTCCAGCTAGTCTTTAGCAATACACACAACGATGCCGAGTTTCTTGCATCCAATGTCGAGGGAGCAAACAAAGGAATCAGGATTCAGGTACACCGGGGAGGACTTGATCAGAAAGACAGAAAGCTGTATGAATCTCAGATGAAGGCGGGGGAACTAGATGTTTTATCATGCACCCCCACACTCGAGCTTGGAATCGATATAGGACACGTCGATGTGGTGATATCTGCATTTAAAAACGAGTTTGATTCATTTATCCAAAGGATTGGCAGGGCAGGACGGAGGGGTCAGAGATCATATGCTATCTGTGTCTTTGATTCTGATGATGCCACATGCCACTATTTTGCACGTCACATGACTGAATATCTAAACCAGACACATACCATACAAATCAGCAAAAAAAACCCCATCATATCTGAAAGACATGAGGAATCAAAAAAAGTTGAAGCACAGGCAGCGTCAACAAATGCCAAGTCACAGTTCTTTGATTTTGCAAACACCGTTAATTTGCGTGGGACGTCTGGTGAGATTGCCATATATTATAACACTCGAAAGATTGGAACACGGGGAATCCCTGTGGGATATTATCAACTGCATCAAAATGCAATATACCATTTTAACAAGCAAAACTATGAGGTAACCTCACTTCTAAAGTCGTCTGGCGGTGCAAGGGCATACTTGAGAAGATCAGATGAGAGAGGAAAGAGAACAATTCCAATTGTTAAAACCCTACTAATTGAGGAATCAAAATTAAAGGCAGTCCACAAAACAGTCTGTGTAAACTCTAACAAACTTGACTTGAGATACGGCATGATCTCACTTGATAGAACAATCTCCGGATACATGAAGGGAAACTATAACGAATCTACAGACAAATTCCAGGTACACTATGGCAGTCTTACTCCGGGCTGGAAGAGTTTTCATTGGAAGTCTGAGCACTCTTCTGTTGGAATTACAGTGCCCCCAGAATTCATTGCGCAGAGTGTTTCAGAATCCAAAAATACGATAACTGATGATCCCGGTATTCACACCATATCACACATTCTAGTTAATGCAAGCAAGATTCTAACAAAATCCGAGTCAAGTGACATTGATGTATACTATGATGCAGGTGTCATCTATCTCTATGATAACTCGTCAGACGGATTTAATGGATGCAGCAAAATAATTTATGACGAGTTTGAAAAGGTTCTAGATACGGGGTTTGATCTTTTAAATGACTGTGACTGCCCAACTGGCAAATCACAAGAAGATGATTGGGGTGGATGCCCAAAGTGCACATTTACTACAAACTATTGTCAGACAAAAAACAAAGACCTCTCAAAAGACGGCGCAAAGAAATTCTTTGCCACATTTCATTGACGGTTTTATTGCAGAGAATAATGCATCTCACAAAACAAGGCAATTCCATCAGGCAGGGTCTTTGCTGTAATGCTGTGACCGTCTTGCAATCCCCTTCCACATACATAGCACTCTGCTGCACTTACAGACGTCATCACAGTCTGATGCTTTACATACATGTCTTGTACGATCGTCTGATTTGCTCTTGTCATGATTTATGGCGAGCCCAACTAGACTATAAAGGTACCGTACTATACCGTAAAGGATTCATGCCTGAGAACAGGGCTGGATCATCCCTTTAAATAATAACCCTGTCTGAACTCAGTTTATGGGTGGATACATTTGGAAGCGCAAAAGTAGTACCTCTAGATTTATCTGAGAACCAATTTCAAATTTACAACAAGATCTCAAGAAATTATTCACACTCTTTTCTCTTTGAATCACTGACAGGCCCAGAGGTGTTATCTGAGACCTCTGTAATGGGCTTTGATCCAGGGACAATCTTTAGGGGCTATCTTGATAAAGTGGAGATAATTCAAGACGGCAAGACAACAGTCAAAACTGCAGACCCGTTTGCAGAACTAAAAAAACTGCTGCCAAAATCCGACGATCAAAGCTATCGCTACCTTGGCGGTGCAGTAGGGGTAATCAACTATGATGCAGTCAGACTAGTTGAAGACCTTGATGACTCTGATACGGCGCAGCCACTACTAGAGGTTGGCATATATGATGATGGAATACTATATGACAAGATACGTGAAAAGCTGTTTTACTTTTATCATGATGAGAACAGATTTGATAGATTAAAGATGGATGACGGCGCATTTGGCAAATTTCATGCAAGTGATGCAACCCCCAACATGGACGATTCAGAGTATACCAAACTAGTAGAAAAGGCAAAGAGATACATCTATGACGGGGATATCTTTCAGGTCGTACTGTCTAGAAAATTTACATTTGATACAAGCGGGGACAGTCTGGCACTATACAAGACACTGCGCGGACTAAATCCGTCACCGTACATGTATCATCTAAAACAAGATACAAAGACGATAATTGGCGCATCCCCTGAGATGCTAGTGAGAATAACAGGTGATCGAGTGGAGACATTTCCCATTGCGGGAACAAGAAAAGTAACAGATGACAAAAAACAAAATGCAATATTATCCCAAGAGCTAAGAAACAATGAAAAGGAGCTAGCAGAGCACACAATGCTTGTAGACTTGGGCAGAAACGACATTGGTAGAATTTGCAAGTATGGTACGGTTCACCCCGAATCCCTAATGGAGATAAAGCAGTTCAGTCACGTTCAACACATGGTCAGTCACATTGCAGGCGAGATGGCTCCAGAAAATGACATGTTTGATGCATTTCAGGCGGTATTTCCTGCAGGTACAGTCTCTGGGGCCCCAAAGGTTCGGGCCATGGAGATAATAGACGAGCTAGAGCCCGAGTCTAGGGGGCCATATGCCGGAGCTGTTGGGTATTTCTCATATAATGGATGCTGTGACTTTGCAATTGCAATTAGAAGTATCTTCATAAAAGACGGCAAGGGCTTTGTCCAATCAGGGGCAGGAATTGTATCAGACTCTGTTGCAAAGGCCGAGTTTAAGGAGACAGAGCACAAGGCAGGTGCAATGCTTCAGGCATTAAGGGAGGCAACGCAATGAAGTTTCTGATAATTGATAATTACGATTCATTTGTGTACAATATCGCGCAATACCTCGGGGAGCTTGGTGTCAGATGTGATGTTGTAAGAAACGACAAGATAACCATACCACAGATAAGGGATGCACACTATGACGCACTAGTTATATCCCCAGGCCCCGGCACCCCTGAGGATACAAGATACTTTGGCATCTGCTCTGATGTAATACGACATCTCGGAGAACACACTCCAATTTTAGGTGTATGTCTTGGACACCAGGGAATAATTGACGTGTTTGGAGGCAAGGTCACTAATGCAAGACGTGTAAGACATGGAAAGACAAGCCCGGTTGTTCATCAGGGCTCTGTACTATTTGAAGGAGTAGCGAATCCATTTATGGCAACAAGGTATCACAGCTTGGTAGGTGAAAAGACAATGATTCCTGACGTACTCAAAGTAACTGCAACTGCCGCTGATGACGGCGAGGTGATGGCAGTACAACACAAGCAATACCCCATTTATGGCGTACAGTTTCATCCAGAATCTATAATGACTCTGGACGGAAAAAAGATTCTGAGTAATTTCATCAATCATGTACGGGAGCAAAAGAGTTGATCACAGAACTGGTCTCAAAACTGCAAAAAAAGACTGACCTAACATATCATGAGATGAGCCAGGGCATGGCAGAGATACTATCAGGCAGGACGACAAATGATGAGAACCGGGACTTTTTATCACATCTTGCAGCAAAGGGGGAGACAGACGACGAACTGCTAGGCATGCTTGATGAGATGCAAAGACTCTCACTGCGTGTCAATACAGGAACAAAAGAGGGGGTAATTGATATGTGTGGTACGGGAGGCGACAGACTTGGCACCCTCAACATATCTACTGCCGCCTCGTTTGTAGTAGCGGCCGCTGGTGGCAGAGTGGCCAAGCATGGAAATCACTCAAGTTCCGGAATCTCTGGAAGCGCTGATATCTTTGAATATTTTGGATATGACCTGAATGCAGACCCTACAAGTACTGCAACTATCTTGCAAAAATACAACATTTGCTTTATGTTTGCACAAAAATTTCATCCGGCAATGCGGCATGTATCCAAAGCTAGAATGCAGATAGGCAGCAGAACTGCATTTAATCTGCTCGGCCCGCTGTCTAATCCTGCAGGTGTGCATGACCAGCTAGTCGGGGTATCGTCTGTACAATATCTAAACAGACTGCCTTTAATTCTCAAAAGACGCGGTGCTAGAACCGTCATGACTGTACACTCTGATGGAATGGACGAGTTTTCAACTTGTGCTGCTAATCATGTGTGTATGTTGCAAGACGGCAAGATAACTAGCCGTATAGTTGATTCTGAAAATCTAGGACTGCACAAGTCCAAACTGCAAGACCTCAAAGTCAAGACTCGGGAGGATGCAACAAGATCGTTTGTCCGTGTACTAGAGAACAAGGCAAACCAGGCAATGACTGAGACTGTGGTATTAAATGCGGCAGGCGGACTGATTGTTGCAGGCATCTCATCGGACTTTGAGGATGCAGTGAGGCTGGCACAAGATACACTGGAAAGCAACAAGGCATTTTTGCTGTTAGCAAAGTTTGTAAGAGATACCGGGGATATTTCAAAACTAGAGGAGATGCGACATGGCTAGAGATATTTTGCGAAAGCTGGTAAACAACTCTCAGATGGCAATTGATGACGGCACATATGACATTGATGCAAGCTTGCCAAAATCAAGCAAAGACTTGGTCTCTTTGATAAAGACTGATTTACATGCACCACTGCTCACAGAGATAAAGTTCTCATCCCCGTCCCTAGGCAAGATAAGGACGCCCGGTGACCCTGTACGCATAGCACAACAGATGATTGCAGGAGGCTCAAAGGCATTGTCAGTCCTGACCCAGCCACACCTGTTTTGCGGCTCTCCGGAATATTTCATGAAGGTAAGGCAGGCAGTAAATGTTCCCATGCTCATGAAAGATATCATAATTGACAAAGTTCAGATTGATACTGCAAAAAAGATTGGCGCAGACATGATACTGTTAATCGAGTCACTCTTTGATAAGAAATTTCTCTCAAATGTTGATGAATTTATTCAGTATGGCCACAGCCAGGGACTGCAGATATTACTAGAGGCACACACAAGTAAAGAACTCCAAAACGCAATCAACACCAAAGCCGACATCATTGGAATCAACAACAGGAATCTTGATACACTGGAGATTAATTTGCAGACAACACAAGACGTGCTTGCCGGAGTCAAAGAACCAAGACCCATCATCACTGAGAGCGGGATAAATTCACCTGATGATATTATATATCTAAAAAAGTGCGGTGCAGACGCGTTTCTGATTGGCTCAAATATAATGCAAAGTGACAACATTGAAGAACAGGTAAGAACTCTGGTGAATGCATATTGAAGTATCCCAAAGACGGCAGGTTCGGAGAGTTTGGCGGACGATACATTCCAGAGACACTAGTACCTGCAATTGAGGAACTAGAGGAGAACTATCTAAAGTTCAAAGACGACCAAAGATTCAAAAAAGAACTAGACTATTATCTCAAAGTCTATGCCGGAAGGCCGACACCACTATACTATGCAAAGAATCTCTCAGAGAAGCTTGGCGGTGCTAGAATCTATCTAAAGCGAGAAGACCTGCTTCATGGCGGGGCACACAAGATAAACAACACTTTGGGCCAGACACTGCTTGCAAAAAAGATGCACAAAAAGAGAATAATTGCCGAGACCGGTGCAGGTCAACACGGGGTTGCAACTGCAATGGCGTGTGCGGCGCTTGGGACAAAAGCCGAGGTATACATGGGTCATAAAGACATGACAAGGCAAGAACTAAACGTATTTCGGATGAATATGCTTGGATGCAAGGTACATCCGGTAAAATCAGGCTCTAAAACCCTAAAGGACGCAATCAACGAGGCAATCCGTGACTGGATTACAAATGTCAAAAATACATACTATCTGTTAGGTTCTGCAGTAGGTCCGCATCCGTACCCTGTAATGGTTCGAGACTTTCAGAGCGTGATTGGATATGAGATTAAATCACAGATGAAAAAAATAAACAAGACACCTGATGTGGTAATTGCGTGTGTTGGTGGCGGCTCAAATGCGATAGGAACATTTTATCCATTGATGGACCAAAACTCTGAGATGATCGGCGTCGAAGCTGCAGGCAAAGGACTGAGATCAAAGATGCATTCAGCTACCCTGTCTTCAGGAAGTCCGGGGGTGTTGCACGGCATGATGACTTATCTGCTGCAAGATGATGAGGGTCAGATTACCAAAACTCATAGTATCTCTGCAGGTCTAGATTATCCCGGGGTAGGCCCTGAGCACTCGTATTACAAGGATACGCAACAGGTAAAGTATCACTCTGCAACAGATGCTGATGTCATTGATGCATTTTTAATGCTGACTAGAACAGAGGGAATAATTCCTGCATTAGAGTCGTCACATGCGATAGCTGAGGCCATCAAAGTTGCAAGAAAAACAAAGAGATCAGAATCAATAGTAGTTACACTATCTGGGAGAGGAGACAAGGACGTCCAAGAGGTACAAAAATATTTGAATAGACATGAACAGAATTAAAGAAAAATTTGCAGAACTGGAATCAAAAAACCAAAAGGCCTTGATATCATATATCATGGCAGGATTTCCAAACCAAAAGGCAACCATGTCTGCTGTACGCGGGCTAGTAAGTGGCGGCGCGGATATAATCGAGCTGGGATTTCCATTTTCAGACCCACTAGCTGACGGCCACGTAATTCAGAATGCAAGTACGGCATCACTTCAACATGGAACCAAGATTGCAGGGTTTTTTGACATGGTAAAAAAGATCAGGGCAGAGACTGACATCCCGCTTGTGCTAATGACTTATACCAATATCCTATACCACTATGGCTATGCAAAATTTATTGCAAAGGCAAGGCACGCAGGAATTGACGGGTTTATCCTGCCAGACATGTCCATTGAAGAGTCAAAAGAATATCTAAAGGCGGCAAATGATGTAGATACGATATTTCTAATCTCACCTAATACCAGCAAATCCCGAGTTCAAAAGATAGCTCGGGTGTCCTCTGGATTTTTGTATCTTGTTGCAGTGTTTGGAACAACTGGTGCAAGAACCGGGATTAAGAGATACACGCTAGATGCAATAAAGCAGGTCAAGGGACAAACTAGGGGTATGATTCCTGTAGGGGTGGGGTTTGGAGTCTCAACTCCTGAGGATGTAAAAAGATACGTAAGGGCGGGCGCCGATGCTGTGATCGTTGGAAGCGCATATCTGCGGCTGATCAAAGATACTCGACAAGACAAATTACAGTCCAAGATAGCATCATACACACATAGTCTAAAAAAACAGACGATTCTATAATAATGCCGTCTGAGTTGGCGGTCAGATGTTTTATTCGTTATGGAAGGGGAACTGTATTTTTTCAGCTAGTGGCCGCCAAACTAGATGTTCTCATTAATGATATGTGTTTCTAGGATAAAAAAGCACCGCTACTTGGGCCTAAAATTCATTTGAAAATAGTAAAAATATTGTACAACTGTAAAGACAGATCCCAAGCTTGATGCAAGACATGAAAACAACACCACAACACTTGATTCCATTACAAAGTACTCAGAATCAACTAGTCCCAAAAACAAGATTGTATTCTAGTGAAACACCCAGATATTTTGCATGTACAAAAAGGACGTTCCAAACACATTTGACCCAATGCAGTAAATGAGTGGTTTAGTGTCAATGAGGTTTTGTTTGAATGTGAGCCAAGAATTATTCACATTTGAAGATGTGCCAAAGGACGTACAATACCAGGTAGCCTTATACAAAACAAAAGCGGTGAATTCTATTTGCAAAGTAAAACCAGTTGAGGGTATTGCCACAGACGATAAAGGCACCATAGTAAATGAATGCTTTTTGGGACAAATATGACAAAGTAAAAGAAAAACACGGCGCACCTGTTCTCAACATCAAGAAAGAGGCACCATGTCAATATATCACATCCTAGTCCGGGGGGAAACTGACGAAATATTAAGGCAGGCAAGGCAACTCGGGCAAGAAGCGATATTTAGCTTGCATCCTGACTGCAAGCATGAAATTATAGGCACAAAATAATCCGGCCAACTCTGCACTCAAATGCATTGCACGCCATAACTAACTAGCAAAACATACAAAAACTAGACCCTTATTTTATTAATGTGCATACAAAGTTTATTTTTGTCACAGGCGGGGTAATGTCCGGCCTTGGAAAGGGCGTAACTACCTCCTCGATTGCAAAATTGTTACAACTAGCAGACCAAAAGGTCTCATGCATCAAGATAGACCCGTACCTCAACTATGATGCAGGAACAATGAATCCTATAGCTCACGGAGAGGTCTTTGTTACTGATGATGGCGGCGAGTGTGATATGGATATTGGAAACTATGAGCGGTTTCTCAACCAAAGCATTCCAAAAAGCCACAACATTACAACAGCCCAAGTTTATTCTGCAGTAACAGATGCCGAAAGGCGAGGCGAATATCTAGGGGCATGTGTACAGATAATTCCACACATTACTGATGAGATAAAGAATCGGGTTACAAAGATTGCAGATGATGAGAAACTAGACTTTTTGATCATAGAGTGCGGGGGGACGGTAGGTGACATTGAGTCACTGCCATTTTTAGAAGCTCTAAGACAGCTTCGAGTTGAGCAAGGGCCTCAGAACGTAATCTTTGTGCATGTTACACTAGCACCATCTCTTGATGTTGTAGGTGAGCAAAAGACAAAGCCTACGCAGCACAGTGTTCAGGAGCTGCGAAGGATAGGAATTCAACCTGACTTTTTAGCAGTAAGATGCACCCTGCCATTGGAAGAGAAGACAAAGACAAAGATTGCAATGTTTACCAATGTCATGCCAAAGGATGTCTTGTCATGCCATGATGCTAAATCCATCTTTGAGGTGCCGCAGATTCTCTATGACCAGGGTATAATGGACTCAATATTTACAAAGTTTGGCATTGTAGGAATGCTAAATACATCATCAAACTGGGATAAATGGAACAAGATAACTGCTGACATGCTCAATCATGAGAATAATAAGATCAAGATTGCAATGGTTGGAAAATACGTCACACTATCTGACAGCTATGTGAGTGTAAATCATGCATTAAGACATTCAAGCGCAAGTCTTGGCAGATCAGTTGAGATTGACTGGATTGATTCTGAATCAATCACAGACTATGGCATTCTCTCAAAGTATGGCGGAATCTTGGTACCCGGAGGCTTTGGAACTAGGGGTTCTGAAGGAATAATTCAGACTGCAAACTTTGCAAGAGAGAAAAACATTCCATACCTTGGAATATGTTTTGGTTTTCAATTGGCGGCAATATCGTTTGGACGAAACGTCTTGAATCTACAAGACGCAAACTCGACGGAGATAAAAAAAGATCTCAAATATCCACTAGTTGACCTGCTTCCAGAACAAAAAGACATCTCAGATATGGGCGGCTCACTACGTCTAGGCGCAAATGATATAATCATAAAGGACAGTACCCGTGCATATGATATTTACCATACCTCTAGAATCAACAAGCGCCACAGGCACAGATATGAGATCAACAGCAAATACATTCCAGAATTTGAGAAAAATGGACTCGTCTTCTCAGCATACAGTGATGGGGGCAAGAGAATGGAGATACTAGAGATCCCCTCTCACAGATTCTATCTCGGAGTCCAGTTCCACCCGGAATTTAACAGCAGGCCTGGTTTTCCTGAAAAAGCATTTACGGCATTTGTAAAGGCATCATCTGAGACCTAAAATGCCAGCACAAAATATGAGACACACCATGCGGCAGTTTGTAGTGCATAATCACGCAAAGTCATTAAAGCTTGTTCCTTATGTGGGCTGCAAGTCTGGCTTTGCACACATCTTTGACTCGTTGATTCCAAAAGACTATGGCAGAAAAATATACGATGTGTTTGGCGGTGGAGGCGGATTTACTTTTTATGCCTGCAATAGATTCGGGTCTGAAAATATAATTTATAATGATCACAATCCTGTAATTACAAACCTCTTAGAGTCACTTCAAAAACATCCGGGTTTATTGTATGACGAGTATCAAAAGCACCATGTACGGTCTAGTCCTGATTACTATCTTGATGTACGAAAGATGGATTTAGATGACGGGGTCAGGGGTGCAGGCAGGTTCTTTTATCTTGCAAAGAATGCATTTTCTGGCAAGATACGGTTTAACTCAAAAAACCAGTTTAACTGTCCTATGCGAAAAAATGCAAAATGCCCTCAAATTAGCCGTGAATCATTATCATCGCTGAGTAACACGATACGTCATCTTGTAATAACAAACAAAGACTATGGGCATTATGAGGATGTGAAAGACGGGTTTGTCTATCTTGACCCTCCATACATGAATAATACCAACGGACATTACAATGCAACTGTGCCACTAGCTGATTTTGTCAGATTTGTAAGCACGGTTCAAAAATTAAACAAGGTGATGATCTCTGAGCAAAATGACCCTGACAGTCTTTTGCTGTCTTCTGATTATACGGTATTTACAGTGACCCTTCACCGCTCACTGCAATATGTAACACAGAACCAGAGCCAAGAGATAGTTGCAGTAAACTATGCTGTATCTGAACAGACATGAATTTTTCAGATTATGAAATGACTGGGAATTCTTGGCCTATGTCTTTAACATGGCCTGAGAATCAATACTGTGTAATTTTTAATCATTAGACTGCCGTATACCTGATATAAAAAACCATGATCAGATGATGTGTGATTTTGCACTGGCCATATCACAAAATCAGTCATTTGATTAAAATAGTTACGAATGGTTAATTAGGGCAATTTTTAGAGTGAAATCAACTCATGGGCCGAAAAGAGAGACGAGAGCGGGAGGCAAAACGTGAAAACTATGCCACCAAACACTCTGCTGCAAAAAGAAAACAGACCTTGATTGCAATCGGGGTGCTTGGAGTAATTGCAGTAATTGTAGGATATGCGGCATACCTGTTTCTGAACATGACTGAGACTGCTCCCGGTGGCCCTGAAAACGCCGGAGCACTAGGCAGTGAACACGCACATGCGGCAATCTTGGTAAGTATCTTTGGAGATATGTTTGACTTTACTAGTACAGCATTTCAAATTAAATCAAGCTGGATTCACTTTGAGGGCAGGGACGGCACTACAATACACAAGCATGCAACAGGTGTAGACCTAGGATACCTGTTTGAGACGCTATCAATTGATCTTGATGACCAGTGTTACGTATTTCCTGAAAAGGACAGGACCTTTTGTACAACTGATAAATTTGCACTAAAGTTCTTTATCAACGGAGACCAGGTAGATGATATCCGAGATTATGAGATAATGGAGGGTGACAGAGTCTTGATCTTGTACGGAGCAGAGACAGAAGAAGAAATTGAGCAATACATAGTACAGCTAGATGACCAAGTAATAGTCAAATAAAATCTCTCTTGGCTTGTATAGTAAATGATGGGGCGTATTTTTTGCAAACATCATGTAATATCCAAATACCTAAACACATCTTGGGACTGTAGTTTTGTTGCAAGAAACTCTCTCCTTGTTCTCAACGCGCCCACCACCAATCTTTGCATTCTCCCCTGCAATCTCTGCTTTGTTGCTTCCCCCGTTGAATCAAAAATACCTGTAAATTTAAACCCGATGATATATCTAGGGTATGTGCAGATACCTACAAATCATTGAAAATCATGGTTCCAAAGTATGTGTTGATGGCAGCTAGGAATAATGATAACAACATTGATTGAATCAAACAGAGATATATTCAATGCTGTACACTAGTGTCATAGGAAATATGTTAAAAAACACACGTTCCAAGAAAAAACGAACGAAAACTTTTATGAATGGATTTGGAGGAACAGCCAGAATAAATCATGATAGCACAAAGTTTTATGGCAGAAAAATGTTTGCTGGCACAGACGTTGCAGACAATACAGAGTATGAAAATGACATTGGTAGATACCGCGATACAATACAATGCCGGGACAGTAGAGCCCTTGGACATATTCCAGACTCGAGCGTTCACCTGATGGTGACGTCCCCGCCCTATAATGTGGGCAAGGATTATGATGTGGATTTGGATTTGGCAGAATATCTTCAAATGTTACATGATGTGTTTGGGGAGACCTATAGAATTCTAGTCAATGGAGGACGAGCTTGTATCAATATAGCAAATGTAGGCAGAAAGCCATACATCCCATATCACAAATTCATCATAGATGTAATGACACAAAACGGCTTTGTTATGCGCGGCGAAATAATTTGGAACAAGGGAGCAGGAGCCGGGTCATCTACTGCCTGGGGGAGCTGGTTGTCTGCATCCAATCCTGTTCTAAGGGACACACATGAATACATCCTAGTATTTACAAAAGGCAAGTTCAATCGGGCATCAAACCAAAGACAAAGTACCATATCACGAGACGAGTTTTTGACATATACGAAAAGTGTCTGGACGTTTAATCCTGAAAGGGCAAAAAAAGTAAATCATCCTGCACCCTTTCCAACAGAACTGCCGTATAGATGCATTCAGTTATACACGTTTAAGGGAGATACAGTATTTGATCCCTTTTGTGGTTCTGGCACCACTGCAATATCTTCTATATCTCTGGGCAGACATTATGTCATGATTGATAAGAACCGGGATTATGTCAAAACCGCAAAGAAAAGAATCAAGGATTTAAAGTCTCAAGAACACTAATTTCAATATGTCTAAATTATGGCAGTCTGAAAAATCACGTGGCATGAAAATATCTAGTAAGAATGTAGTTGGCGGAACTGCCCGTTCTCCTCATAGGGCAATGTACAAGGCCATGGGATTAAATGATGATGATCTATCAAAACCGTTTGTAGGTGTGTGCCATACAGGAAACGAGGCAACACCTTGTAACATATTACTGCCAGAGCTGGCAGCTGAGGCAAAGAGAGGGGTTGCTGAAAACGGGGCAACACCTAGAATATTCTCAACCATCTCTGTCAGCGATGGGATTGCAATGGGTCATGAGGGAATGAAATCCTCACTAATCTCTCGCGAGGTAATTGCCGACTCTGTTGAGCTGATGGTACGGGCACATCAGTATGATGGAATTGTTGGAATTGCAGGATGTGACAAGAGTCTGCCCGGTACGATGATGGCGATGGCTCGGCTAAACCTGCCTTCGGTCTTTGTATATGGCGGGACAATAATGCCCGGAGTCCTTGATGGCAGGGAACTTACCATAGTCGATGTCTATGAGGCAGTAGGCGCATATGATGCAGGTCAGATATCCCTTGAGATGCTCAAAGATATTGAAAATACCGCATGTCCGAATTCTGGGTCATGTGGTGGAATGTTTACTGCAAATACAATGGCGTCAATATCTGAAGCCATAGGATTAGCATTGCCTGGAAGTGCAAGTCCGCCTGCCGAAGACGAGAGGCGCAAAAAGATAGTACATGATACAGGAGCTGCGTGTGCAAAGTTGTTGGAACTTGACATCCTGCCTCGGGATATAATGACGTATGAGGCATTTGAGAATGCCATTGTAATGCTAAATGCAGTTGGAGGTTCGACTAATGGAATACTGCATCTCTTATCAATGGCTAACGAAGCTAGAGTGAAACTGACTTATGATGATTTTGAGAGGATAAGAAAAAAGACCCCGCACATTGCAGACATGAAGCCTGGTGGGAATTATGTGATGAACAGCTTGGATAAGATTGGCGGTATTCCGTTTGTACTACAAAGATTATCAAAGAAAGGACTGTTAAATGGCAATTGTATCACAGTCACAGGAAAGACTATTCAGGAGAATCTCAGCTCCATGCACATTCCAGAACTCGAACAGTCAATTATTAGGCCAGTTGAGCGTCCGTTGAACTCTGTAGGGACAGCCCTGATCCTAAAGGGCTCACTTGCACCTGACGGTGCTGTGATGAAGACTGCCGGAGTTGAGATGACAGAGTTTACAGGCAAAGCTCGAGTCTATGATAGAGAAGAGTATGCATTTGATGCAGTATCTAAAGGTATGATAGAGCAAGGAGACGTGGTTGTGATAAGATATGAGGGACCCAAAGGCGGCCCCGGAATGAGAGAGATGCTTGCAACAACAGCTGCGCTTGTAGGCCAGGGACTAGGCAAAAAAGTGGCAATGGTAACTGATGGACGATTCTCTGGGGGGACTCGAGGATTTATGGCAGGTCATGTCGCACCTGAAGCCTATGTGGGCGGGCCCATTGCACTAGTCCAAGACGGAGACAAGATAACAATCAATACAGATACCGGAGTAATTGATCTCTGCGTGTCTCCAGAGGAACTAGCTAAAAGACGCGAGTCTTGGAGACGACCAGAGCCAAACTATACGTCAGGTGCATTGGCAAAGTATGCAACACTTGTGGGTTCTGCCGCTCAAGGGGCAGTGACTAGTGCTAATTTATGAAATTAATTAATCATCAATATTACGGGTACTAGGAATCAGCATTGGAGAAATTAACCTCAAAAGAGATCATTTCCAATCAGGCAATGTTACTTTAATATCGAGAATAGATTTTCCAGCTGCAGATTTTAATTCTCTTTGTTTACAGTGCCATGTTGGAACTTTTTATGTTTGCACCTACATGATCACAAGCCATTGATGAATCAGATAATTTGACATTTTCAAAATCGGTCATTAATCCTCGTACATAATTGCCGGATTCTTTGTTATCAGCACAAAGAACCCTGAACTCAAATTTTGGCATTTAGTTGTTTATCTCTAGGAGAATTTGTTAATATTACGTATATCTAATTTTGAACACATGTAGACTATCGGTTCCTAGACTACTCTTTGTTGCAAACATGGATCTAATGCCTCAAAGATTACGTAATCTTTAAAAGATACTAGATAGTTTATCTATATAAGATGAATCCAAATGAACCCGCCATTCTCACAGGTCAAGATGCTATAGATTTTGACAATTATATGAAAAGAAAGGCTACCAAAAAGGAAATAGAATATGCTAAAAAATGTGAAGAGTACTATTTGGCAAATCAACCAAAAACCAAAAAATAATTATCCCCCTTACTTTGTTAATTTTATGCCTAGACAACTCTTTAGTGCAAACATGGATCTAATTCCCCAAAGATTACGTAATCTTTAATAGCCACTAGGTAGTTTATCCATATAAGATGAATCCAAATGAACCAGCCATTCTCAGAGGTCAAGATGCTATAGATTTTGACAAATATATGAAAAGAAAGGGTACCAAAAAGGAAATAGCCTATTTTAAAAAATGTGAAGAGTACTATTTGGCAAATCAGCCAAAAACAAAAAAATAATTACCCCCTTACTTTGTTAATTTTATGCCTAGAGAATCTCCTAAAATTCTAGTTGATATTACTGGATTTGGTTATCAAAAATTGACTTTTAACCATAAACCTAATCTTGACTGTACTGACAAGCTCGGCAAGGATTCACAATGCCTACAAAAATTTTTTGATAAAAGAGCATTAAAAAATCAAGATGCTCATTTGGGAATGACCTACATTATAACTTACAAGAAAAAACCTATTGGTTATGTCACACTAGCAACAGCAAATATCAATAAGGACGCAATATTCAGTAAAGCAAGACCAAGTACTCGTGATGGTGCTCTTTTTCCAGCTATGATAATTCTTGATTTCTGTATTGATAAAAAATCAAGAGGCAAAACTTATGGCGAGTATGTTCTGATGTGGTGTAACGGATTAGCACGAACTGTTTCAGAAAAGATAGGATGTAGATTTATTATATTGTATACCAAGGATCCAGACGCAATTAGATTTTATACAAAACATAATTATCAATTCGCTGAAGGAAATCAGAACGATAAATTCAAGCTAATGTATTATGATTTATTCCCGGAACTATTAAAAATAACAATTTAAAAATTCAATCACAATCAAAGCTAGAAAGATAGCCTAGTACCTAGTATCAGCTAGTCTGCATGTATTCAAAAATTTCCGCGACTATACTTTTCAAGGATTACGATTTTGTCGCATAATTCCTCCAAATATGACTAGTTAGCTACATCCGAAAAAGACTTGGTTCACATGATGTGTGAAGAGATTGGCGTCCTAGTCTCGCATAATTTATCTCCATAATTGGCTCTCAAAGACACGTCTTTTGAGATTTACACACTAGTCATAGTATTTGAGGGAGACAAAATTCAAAGTGATTATAAACTAACCAAACAATAAATAAAATCACAAAAAATAGAGTCTTATGAACTGTATATTTTGTGATATCTTGGATGGAAAGAATTATGCTCATTTTCTCTACAAAGACGAGTTTCATGTCGCATTCTTGGATACATGCCCGATAAATGTAGGGCACAGCTTGGTCATTCCAAGAGAGCATCATGAAAGAATTACAGACATGAGCCCAGAGAATGTTGGGCGGATATTTGCCATAGCTCCAAAGATTGCACAAGCGGTCCTTGATGCAACCGGGGCAGACTCATTTAGCTTGGGTCAAAATAATGGCGAGGCAGCAAAACAGACCGTCCTTCATGTCCACATACACATCATTCCTGCATATGCTGGCACACACACAGACTGGAAGAGGCGTCTAGAACCAGAACATGATGAACTAGTCACACTTGCTAAAAAGATACGGCATTGTCTCACTTAGTGTGCCCCGGATTGTATCGCAGTATTGCACCTATTTTTCCAAGACTGGCAAGCATGTTTCCATGTTCTGCATTGCCTGAGATGACCTCCAATGTGGTTCCGGTCTTTGCGGCAAGCAGCTCCAAATAATCTACAATGTCCTGTTCATTTGCCTCTACTTCCATTGCGTTGCAGCTAGGACACGGCTTTGAGGCGTATTGCGTCTTTTTAGGAATTACTTGCGGCCTCTCGACAATCTCTTCTTGTATGTGACGGCATCGCTTGCACCTGGCCTCTACTCTGTACTGATTCGTGTTATGTGTAATTATCAGTGTTTGTACAACATTATTCTTTAGGTATTTTATTACCTCTTCTAGTCCATAGGCGCCTTTTCCAGTATTGGTATTTATCTCTCGGAACAAACCCTCAACTAGTTTTTTCTCCTCTACCATTCTAAAATCACCTAAAATGTCTGCAGACTTTGTAAATGCCTCCCTTATCCCTTCTGCACCAGCGTATGACGCGTCAATGGTGTTGATAATGTTGTTTTGCAGTCTATACTCTAGATAGTTTCCGTTGATAAAATCTTCTTTTGTAGGGCCTGGCCCTGAGATGATGAGCCCCTTTATTGGATAAATGTCGATAAAATATTCCCGTGTAGTCTGTGCCACCCTGTTGTAAAAGTAGCTCAACTCCATCTCTCGGAGTTTCTGAAATCTCTTTGCAGACTGTCCGCCCTGTCTGTGTTTTCCTGCCACACCAGAACCTGTCTGGGATAGCACCTCTACCCTGTCGCCGTGTAGTAATCCCCAACCTGCATCCTTTGCATCAATTGCTAGAAATCCTATCAGGTTATCATCTTTTAGCATGTTTTTTAGAATGTCTACATGAAAGTGATCGTCGCATCTGTACAGATACTGCTTTAGGTCTTTTGGCGGATCTACCTCCCAGACAGTAACAGTCTCGCTTCCCAACGGACCGCCTCCTTCTGGGGGCAGGGCACCACAAAACATGACAAGCCCCCGCTCTGGGGTCTTTTTGTAGAGTTTGAGCCGCTGGATTACCTTGCCCAGGGAATCAACTACGTGCGACCTTGTCAAATCTGACTTTATGTTATCGGCAGTCCCCTGCTCTTGCTGAAGCGTGCTGACTATCTCATGGAGCTGCTTTCCCTTTGGAATATACACTGTTATCAGCTCTGTTCCTCTGCCTGATTTTTGGGCCAACTCCTCCAGGGTTTTTCTTATCTTGTAGATTTTGACTGAATCTTGTTTTTCAATGTTGATTTTTGGCATTGCAATATGTTGTTGATTTACGAATATATCTTTTTGATTGGGGTTTTGTACTATCTGGGGATTTATGTAACTGTGGTTTATGCCATTTCTTCTCTTATATCTGTGTGGAGAATTCTTGAATTACCCTGTATCTTGTGTTTAGTTTTGGTGACTCTTTTGAGTAAAAAATTGGCTAATCTTTTGAATAGAATTATTTGTATGAATTACTATGTGGCCGTTCTTGGTTCACCGTGAAGTTTCTTTTTGTATGCAATCACTCTTTCTCTGACCTCATCTGGCAGATCCTCCATTTTCCATGCTCCAATTCTCAAGCCATGAAGGACATTGGCAACAGAAAACATTTTGTTTCTGCAGTTTGGTGGGGCAAATGTATTTGGAATATCTTGAACCATAAGGTATCATACGGTGACACTTGAATATAACCTTATCATTCTGTTTCTATAAACTCGTGGTCTCCATTAGGAAACATACGTAAAACAGATTTTTGTGCATAGTGTTTGGCCATCATCATTACTACCTTATGACTAGCTTGAACAGGATAGGATACATCCAAATATTTTTGTCCATCTTCTTCCCATGCTCCATATATGGGCGTATTACTGAATTTCAATACTTGGTTAAATGCTGACTCAACCTCACGATCTAGTGTTCTCCCTTCGTGGTTGGTTATAGCAATAAAGTCAATATCTTTTTTGGGATCAAATTCTGGATGGAACTTTAGCATCTCTTTAAAGAGCGCAAATGCCTCTTTTCCAACGGTAGCATCAAATGCATTGCCAGTTGCCGGATTCAACGAGTATCCAATACGGTTATCCTTGTCAATAATACTTTGACATTTTTCTCTAGTATCATCAAAGCTAGGTGCAGGAGGACATTTCTTGACTGGTCTCTTTGGAGAACCGTCTTTTGACTGCATGTACAAGGAATTTTCTTTAGATATTTTCCGTTTTGGGTTGCTTTCTATGATCGCATCTATGCACCCAAGATAATACCAGAGCCTCTTTATCAATAACACGACATACTTTTGAATGTTCATACCTCATAGTACGGTATAGTACTGCATAATAATCTTTTGTATGCTTCGGCAGAGTTACCGGGACGGGCATACAGATTTCTCTGAATCAAATCTCATATCTATTTGTATAACGACATATTTTGAATAATGATTTTTCGTTGGTTAGTGCCATCTACAATAATCTTTGATGCTTTCAAAGTATGACCATTCAGACTATTAAGAAAATATCTATGTAAACTTTCGGCGCACTATAAGCTATCCTTGATTTCCCACGTGAATCTTCTTTTTGTATGCAATCACTCTTTCTCTGACCTCGTCTGGCAGATCCTCCATTTTCCATGCACCGATTCTCAAGCCTTGGAGAACACTGGCAACAGAAAACATTTTGTTTTTGCAGTTTGGTGGGGCAAATGTATTTGGTATGTCTACTGGAAGCATGCAAGTAACACCATACTCTGGAATATAACTTTGGTGTTATTTTATCTCGATAAACTTGAAACGACCATCCGGCGATATACGCAAAACAAATTTTTGTGTCATGTGCGGGAATATTTCTAGTATTCATATCTGGAATTTTTTACTATCCATTGACAGGTGTAATGTTTGTAGGTGTTGTAGGCGCTAGACTGCAACCAGACATTGAAAATTCTCCTAGCATTGTAGATGTGCCAAAACCCCCCTCAAAGTTTTTACAATAATGCATATTATTTTGCAATCTATGGAGTGCCGTTTTTGATATTGTGACGGTATCTTGTGTTTGAGTCTAGACCCAGTCAACATGTCTGCATAATACTAGAAACTCTGGGGACTGTTCTCTCTGGGATGTGTATTCTCATCAGATCTGCTGGAATTTCTGACAATCTTCTATCCTGGTTAAATCACAACTCATCAAACGCTCTCAAAAATACCTCTAGTGGCTGATTCCCCCTTATCTTGACAAAGTCTTTGTCATTAAATATGATAAATGACGGTGTTGCATCAATGCCTATCTCCTGCCCAGACTCGTAGAGCATTCGTACTTTGTCTTGATATTTGTGCTCATCTAGACACTCGATAAATTCGTCCGGGTTCAATTCTATGGTATCTGCAAAGCCTGCAAGCGAGTCTCTGTTTACCCAGCCGGTATTCTCCCCTGCCCAATTCTTGTACAACTCGTCATGGTACTGCCAATATTTCTGCTGGTCTCCTGCGCAGTATGAGGCTTCTGCTGCAAGGACAGAATCAGGGCCATTTAGTGCAAAGTCCTTAAAGACCATCTTGACTCTGCCAGTATCAATAAAATCCTGCTGTATTATATTGCGTGTCCCTTGGTGAAACTTGAAACAGTACGTACACTGATAGTCCCCCCATTCTAGGATGGTAATGGGGGCATCTGAATCCCCTAGTATTGGCGAGCCGCCCTCTGATAATTCTGCTCCAAGTGAGTACGGTCTACTAACATCTGATGTCAGATAAAATCCTGCAGCTAGTCCTATTACTGCCGGTATTGCCAACAGGTACAGTCTCATGCAATGGACAGTTACTGCTTTGGGTAAATATCTGTCTCTGCGAATATTGTGAAATGTCACAAAGATAATCTGATCGCTTTATAAATAAAATAGCCATACAAGAGCTTAAATATATTCATAAGATTTGTTCATCATGTTCAAATCAGAACAGGTCAATATCTCAAAAACCAACATTCCAAAGCTGGCAATTATTGCACT
The DNA here is from genome assembly GCA_002506665.1 of Nitrosopumilus sp. UBA526. Lineage (GTDB taxonomy): Archaea > Thermoproteota > Nitrososphaeria > Nitrososphaerales > Nitrosopumilaceae > Nitrosopumilus. The sequence continues at coordinate 61,684 of DAXZ01000053.1, forward strand.
AGCTGCAGTCTTTGCAGTGGGCCTGTTTGTTGTAGGATTTGATCAAGGACACATCTTTAGCCTAGTTTATGGGGAGCAGGCATTTACTGATCTTTATATTCATGAGCTCACCCATGATATGAGACATGCCGCAGGATTTCCGTGTCACTAAACATGAAGACCGTTTTATTCATAATTGTTGTTTTGATATCAGGTGCATTTGCAGGACTGATTCATGGAACTGTAAATCTAGTTCTAGTGGAACCATATCTTGATGTGGCAATCGGGATTGAAAATAACAGTCTCTTTGCAACCGGTCTGGAAAAAGACACTCCTGAATTCTGGGCGGCGTATGACGGATACCGCACATGGCAAAAGAGCGGCCAGATTCTCGCAGGTGTGATACTTGGAACCTCTATAGGCTCACTCTTTGGAATTGTATTTGCATTATCTCGTGGCTCTATTCCTGGTAATCATGATGTGAAAAAATCCCTCATCTTGGCAGGAATTATGTGGTTTACACTATACCTTTTACCATTTCTCAAATACCCTGCAAATCCCCCCACTGTAGGAAACGAGGAGACGTTGGTTCTACGGGTTGCACTGTATGTGTCATTTATTATACTGTCAGGTGTGGGTGCTCTGGCATTTTACAAGCTATCAAAGAGATTCAAAAGATCAATTGCCATACTAGGCTATGCCATATTCATAGCTGCACTCTTTGTTGTAATGCCGGATAATCCTGATGAGATAACGGCGCCTGCAAGTCTTGTAAATGAATTTAGATTTGTATCTGTTCTTGGTGTCACGTCATTTTGGGTATCAGTTGGTCTCATCCTGGGTTTATTTTGGAGTCGTCTAGAGCCACACAAGGAGACTGCTCAATATACATAATTGTTCTGAATCTATAGAATGAGAATGATTTCATCTTGTTTAAATATACGCCCTGATGTACGAGTATCTGTATGTCAAGACGACTGACACTGCCTCAGCTAAAAAAGTATGATATCACTCAAAAGGTAATTACAGCACTTGCAGATTCTGAATCTCGGGCAATCTTGTTTTCTATAATCAAAAAGGGAAATACAGCTGCTGAGCTCTCAGACAAACTAAAGATTCCACTTAGTTCTGTATACAAAAAACTCGCCGATCTCGAGGAACTCACATTAATCGAGGTTGAGAAATGGATGTTATCAGACAAGGGCAGAAGATACAAGGTCTATAGGAGCAGGATAAGCAAGGCTGATATCTCAATTAGGAGGCCAGAGCCCACACTCACATTAATTCCAAACTAGAGAGCGGTGATATCATTATGCAAAAACCTACAATAATCGAACTCTCAGAATTTGACATTACACAAAAGATAATCGAGTCCCTCAGCAATGTATGCACCAGATCAGTGCTATTCTCAGTCAAGCGCGAGTCAAAGGACGTAACTCAGATTGCCGATGAGCTAAAGTTATCGCTATCTACAGTATACAAGACGTTATCAACCTTGGAGGATCTTGCCCTAGCTGAGGTTGACAGGTATGTAATTTCTTCTGATGGCAAAAAGATAAAGCTGTACAGAAGCAGGATTGACAAGGTAGAGATTATCTTGGGCGACCAGGAACCATTTTTAAATCTGTACTCCAACACTGCAAATCCAAAGTCCATCACATGATGTGGGATAAATTTGTATGTTGTAATTTGATTTAAAATTCTCTTGTTCTATACTATTAGAATCAGTATCGGTTTTAAATAATCAACACAGACATTATCACATATCTTGATTCTCCAGCAGTACACCTTGCTGTTTGTTGGCCTGCTTGTGATGGTTCCTGCCACACATGCAGTTTATGCATATTCTGATACTGATACGTCATCAGTAACAGTATCAGAGATACTGTCTTATTCCCTGCCTGTAATCAAAGAGCAGATACGAGACGGTAACATTGATGATGCAAGAACGCTTTCTGCAATTAATGCCGAGATATTTCCATTACACCTGCAGAATCTCAGGGCATATGACGGTGCAGTAACTGACGAGATTCACATTTTACTACTTGACATACATGACGGCATTGGAGATGTGCCAGACTCGGAGATACTAGTACAGATAGAAAACATTGAGAGACTTTTAATGACATATCCCATTATGGATCCAGACTATGGCATGGTAATTGCCATGCTCTTGAGTGTATCTGATGAGCAGTATCAAAAGTCACAGGTTCACAATAATCCTTTACTATATGACTATGCACTTTATCTTGCCGAACGCTCCCATGAACTGTTTTCACATACTGTATATGACGATCGTCTGAGATTAGAGATTGACTCGTTTCTAGGTGATTTAACACGTCAAATAAAAGACAAGCAAGACTTTGTCCTAGTTGGGACACTAGTTACCACAATTAACCGTGACCTGACAGGCGCAGAGCCCGTATCATATGACAAACAAGGACTCTATGATGCCATTTATGGGCTGTACGATGAGATGCTCGTAGCGCTTGATACTGCAAACTATGACACAGCCGAAGCCCTTGCAATAGAGGCATATCTTGAAAACTTTGAGTATCTAGAAGCAGACATTGAGCAAGCAGACCCCGAACTCTTGTATTCATTAGAGCTTGACATGCGAGAGGAACTGCGTACCATGATCAAAGACGGCCAAGACTCTGAGCAGATAAGGGCATTTCTCCAAGAATCGATACTGCCTGATTTACAAACTGCAGAATCTATGGTAACAACACAAGGTGGGACAGTATCAGGTGATATCATACCTCAAAAAGTGATTCGTGAAATGGGTGATGCTAGCAGTGAGCAAAAGTCTGGCGTCAGATCTGAGATTGACTTTATCCGTAATACCCTGCAAGAGATGCTAATCCAGTATGATACAGGGGATTACCAGGCAGCATACAACTCTGCACGGACTGCATACCTTGATAGTTACGAGTCAGTAGAGATTCCACTGCGCGCCATCAATCCTGACTTTACGCTTGAAGTCGAGTTTCAGTTTGCTAGTTTACGAAACCTGATAAAAGAACAGGCAGAATACGACAAAGTTCGGGATCAAAGCATTGCAATAAAGCGAAATCTTGACGAATCTGAACGCCTAGTTACAGGGACAGGCGTACTTGCACCTGCCATTGCATTTTCCTCGTCCTTTGCTGTAATATTTCGTGAGGGTCTCGAGTCAGTTTTGGTGCTGGGCGCCATCCTGACCTACCTTGAGGCGTCCCGTAATAATAGATTCAAAAAGCATGTGTATCTCGGGGTGCTCTTTGCAGTCGCTGCAACTGCTGTCACCTGGTTTGTTGCATCATTTATCATTGATATCTCTGGTGCCAACCGTGAACTCATCGAGGCGATAGCCGCACTGTCTGCAACTGCAATGCTGTTTTATGTCAGTTTCTGGGTACTAAACAAGATAGAGCACAAAAAGTGGATGGAGTTTGTAAAGGCAAAGGTCTGGCAGGCCACAACTACCGGAAGTGTCACGGTATTTGTCTTGCTGTCATTTTTTACGGTATACAGGGAAGGCTTTGAGACTGTGTTGTTTTACCAGGCAATGTCGGGATTTGCAAAATACATGGAGGGCTATGTTGGATTGGGATTTGCAGCAGGCCTCGGTGTGTTGTTTTTGATATACTATATCATGAGAAAGATTGGACGAAGGCTTCCTTTGCGGGTATTGTTTGGTTTGACAATGGGGGTTGGTGCATACATGTCTATTACATTTCTTGGAAATGCAGTAAGGGAGCTACAGATACTAGACCTTGTTCCATATACAGGACTCTTTGGTATAATTCCGAGACTCGATATCAATTTGGCCACAATGACTGGAATCTATCCTACTTTGGAGACCATATTGTCACAGCTAGTCCTGCTTGGGATTTATCTTGTAGCATCACTATACGTGCTTGTGCTGAGGCCAAGACTGGAGAAACGATTAACTGCCATGAGAAGATCACATGGGGATGCCAATGCCTGCTAAACGAAGGGTTCGTGTTGGCATTGATGTTGGAGGGACATTCACAAAGGCCGTGGCAATAGACGCAAAGACTGGCGCTGTCATCTCAAAGTCTACTGTACCTACCACACATAATGCCGCAAAGGGGGTGTCTGAGGGAATAGTTGATGCGCTTTGTACCATACTGTTACGGTCTGATATCGGGGTGTCAGACATTGAACTCATATCACATAGCACAACTCAGGCAATCAATGCACTGCTTGAATCTGATACATCCAAGGTGGGAATAATTGCAATGGGTGTGGGACCATCAAAGAAAGACATTGTAAAGAGAACTGACTTGCATGATAATGACATTGTATCTTTTCATGAATTTCTAGATACATCGCATCTCATAACAGAAGAAGAAGTTGAAGAGGCGGTTTTGCGACTGCGATCAAAGGGCGCCCAGGTGATTGTTGCAACAGAGGCCTTTGGGGTGGACGACCCTGCAAACGAGCTGTTCATAATGAACCGTTCTGCAAAATATGGCATTCCGTCTACTGCGTCCCATGAGATCTCTGGCGTCTATGGACTAGAGATAAGGACACTGACAGCGGCCATCAATGCAAGCGTACTGCCAAAGACCATGCAGGTTGCAAACTATGTTGAAGAAGCAATCAGGGAGACCGGGGTTCAGGCACCTCTGATGATAATGAAGGGCGATGGCGGGGTATCTGATATGAATACATTTAGAACTAGGCCCATACTGACTGTACTGTCGGGGCCTGCAGCTAGTGTTGCTGGCGCGTTACTATACCTCAAGGTTACCAACGGAATATTTGTCGAAGTAGGCGGGACTAGTACCAATATCTGTATCATCAAGGACGGCAAGCCTGAGATTAGATACGTTACGGTAAACGAGCATCCGACATGCATTCGTTCCATGGATGTAAGAATCCTGGGCGTTGCCGGTGGCAGCATGATACAACTTGACAAGGGCAGGGTTTCAAAGATTGGGCCCCGGAGTGCACACATTGCAGGCATAAAGTATGCGTGCTTTGCTGACCCTGATACATTAAAGTCAGGCAACATAGTCCTTGTACGGCCAAAGGCAAAAGATGCCAAATATGTGGCAATACAGTGCGGTGATGAGACCTTTGCAATTACAAATACCTGTGCTGCAAACGCCCTTGAGATGATTGATAAAGATGATTATGCTGCGGCAAATACAGAGTCTGCAAAGACGGCTTTGAAGATGTTAGGCGAGTATCTCGGAGTGTCATATCACGAGATTGCAATGTCTGTGATTCAGACGGCATCATTTGATATAACTAGAACCATATCTGGTATCATCAAAGAGTTCAAACTGGAATCTACAACTCAGATAATTGGCGGAGGGGGAGGTGCATCTGTTCTTGCACCATTTGTTGCAAAACAGCTTGGACTGAGATACACAAAGGCAGAACATGCTGACGTCATATCATCAATCGGGGTCGCCTCCTCCATGCTTCAAGAAGTAATCGAGCAGACAGTTACTCATGCAACTTCAAAACAGATATCGCAGGTACAAAAAAAGATTCACGGCATCCTAGTTGAAAAGGGGGCGGTTCCTGAATCCATAGTAATTGACAGTGTATACATTGCCGAAAAGTCACTGTTGCGGGTAACTGCCATAGGCAATGTTGAGATGGATAGTGCAGAGACCTCTAAAAGTGTCTTTACCTTGTATGATGCTAAAAAAAGGGCAGGCGAGATAATTGATATAACAACAGAACTAGTCGAGTTGAGCTATGAGACTGATCACTATTTTGTCTTTACCGGACACGTTGAGGTAAAGAAACTCTTTAGCAAGAAAAACCAGCACCATATACTAGTGTTGGATAGGTATGGCAGACTAAAACTGTCACTGAAAAACGCCAAAATATTCCAAGGCGGCAAGATTTCGGTCCTTGAGGAGTTGGATGACTTTATGGAATCAAGACATTCTGAGATTGCCCCAAAGATCTTTTTGTTAAATGACCTCAAACTAGTCGACTATTCTAGTATGACATCAGCTGCCAAGATAATTGACGGTGTGCGCGCAGACCTGGCAGAATCTGAAAAAGCCGCAGTCCTGGCAGAACTCTAAGTCGTTATATCATTTAACCTGCCTGATTCAAAAGCAGTCTTTATCTCGCGTGCAATCCTTCTGCCCATGCTAAGCGGCTGGCCAAATAACAGGGAATAGTATGGCGAGCCATCCATGTAGATGTTTGTTCCTGCAACAATTCTTGCAGAAAACTCAAACGATGTAAACTCGGCATTCTCATCATATACACCCTCTATGCAAAAAGGCCCGTTCATGCCGGGTTTTACTATTCTCTTTGCAGCTTTGACAAAATTCTCACCCATCTCATATACCATATCTAGCAGTGACTCTCGCAGCACTAGGGGACTGTTCCCTATCACATTAAATGATGGAATCTTTTTTGATTGCAGCTGTTGCTCTGATGGCATTCGTGCCAATCCTTCAATGTCTGACTCGTGTCTCTGGTCTGCACCAAAGAACTCGAGTGTCTCCATTAGTGGCGAGTAAAAGAACTGTAGATATGCTAGTACCCCGCTCACATACTCTTGGATGTATAGTGGTTCGTCTTTTGAGAGTGTACCGTTAGATATGAGATTGTCTCTTTTTGTATCATACTCGTGTGTACTTGATGCCATGAAATAGCCCCTGCCGCCAGCCGCTCCCTGTCTCTTGACAATTACAGTCCCTGTGATATCTTTTGGATTCTTTACAGGCTTTGGCATTGGAAGCTGCGCTTCTCGCATCAGTTTCTCTTTCATGTCCCTGTCTGACTCCCATCGTAGAATCCACTTGTTGCCAAACATTGGTATATTTATGGACTCTATCTCATCTGCACTCATCTGTGCAATTAGTGTTCCATGAGGAATCAGGACTGCCTTGCTCTCCTCAAGTGTACGTTGTAGTTTTTTATCTAGTATCTCTTTGAATGAATCAACCATAATTAGATCATCGATAAACGGGAATCGTCTGTATAGTTTTTCACGTTTTTTCTCACATACAAGAATTGTCTTTAGCCCCTCGTCTTTTGCCCCCTTTAGAATTTGCAATGAGCAGTGGGAGCCTAGAGTTGCAATTGCAGTCATCAATGTTTCTGAGGGGGATGGTACTTTATGAACTATGTGCGGCAGATACATACTGAAATACCTCGTCTATCAGTTTGGCACTGAGTTCCGCCCTGATACTTTGGGGGGTCATCTTTAGAACAAAGTCATACATTGAGGTATTATTTAGCTTGTTTTGTTCCTGTAACAGTGAAAATACTGCAATGCCGTTTGAGATTATGGCTATGGTCTTTTCTCTGTTCGATAGTGTCATGTATGGTAATATTATGTGAGGTTAATTAAATACTGAGTTTTTTGGATTTTGAGTGTTTGTAGTAGTTTTGCAGATATAACAGAATCGATATCGTGCGCCTCTGCGTCTTGTGTCTGCTGTGAGACATTATATCCTATGAATACTCCGACAATTACAAAGACTGCAATTACTAGTGCCATCAGTATCATCATGGTTTTTGTGGAATTTGTACTGGCTATAAGCATTATGAAGGATGTTTCAATGAAGGCATGTGTTTACCATGCTAGTATGTTGATATTGTACGGCATAAGGTATTGGGTACAAGATAAAACTAGTATCATAAATTATCTCATGGTATCTAACAAACCTAGCTAGGGTCAGGTATATTTGTCACTGTCAGGGTCTACTGCTTTAAAACCATCTATGCATGGCATGCCAATTACTTCCCTGCCTCCACAGTTTGGACAGTCTCCCGGTGGTTTTACATTTGATTGTAATAGACAATCTCTGCAAACATACACTACAGCCATTATATCATTATCTGCTTGGTGATATTAAAATATTTAAAATTGATTAGGTGTAGAATTGTCTGCCATTCGTCTATCCACAGTATCATAAAACAGTATGTCCCAATACACTAGCCGAGTTTTAGATGAATCATGGATTCTAACTAATAATATCACACCTCAGCTTGAACTTGTATCATAAAATAATCAAATCTAAATTCCGTCATACCTTTAACTTTACAGAGAAGGCAAGATATTTCCTTAAATCCTAGTATTACACACCCAGAGCATGACAGACATTCCAACTAAAAGTGCAATATCCATAGGGAATACAGTGAGTATAGAGATAAAAGAAGATCAGGGAACAGGAACTCTTGTAACTGGGGTCGTATCTGAGATTCTAACTTCAAGTGAATCTCACCCATACGGAATCAAAGTGAGACTGCAAGACGGCCAAGTAGGCAGGGTCAAAAAGATCTAAAGTAATACAAATGATGCTGAAATTATTGAATAATATGGTCTGTTATCTCATCATACTCTAGTCCTAATGATGAGATTTTTTGTTTGTATTTTTTATATTCTGCCTCATCAAACATGATTCCAATGTTGTTTCCCTTGAATTGAACATCCTTTACATCCATAATTTCAAATTTATCTTTTAGATGTTTTTTGAACAATTCAGATGGAGTAATTTTCATCATCTGTGAATCCTGTTCTATCTTTGCTTGTGTGTGCAAAGATATGGAGATCACTACAAGATACTCATTAATGATATTGGGTCTGGCACTAGTTGTTTTCTCAATTACGTCTTTTAGTGGTACATTATGTTTTTTATAAAACGATATAATTTCTAACACATCTTTTTCAGATATACTTTGCTTCGATGCTTCAGAAAACAGTAGGCGTTGTTCTTTTTCATCATTTAGCTTAGATATGTAACTTGCTGCAGAAAACCCAACCCCCAAACTATTAGATTTGCCCCAAATTATTGCATCATGATATTCTTTTGGTAATGTCAAGAGGCGTATAAAAGTTGCAATATGATCTTTGGTAATAGGTAAAATGACACTAGTTGTTTCAAGACCTTCTTCATCTATTAATCTCTGAATTTGGTGTGCAACTTGAATGGGAGATAAAACACGTTTGAGATTAGTATGTGCAATTTTAATACTTGATAACAGATTTGCATACTCCGTATTGTCTGTCATTAAACGTGATAATTCAATTACCTAATTGTTCAAGGCGCTAAAACTAGTAAATAACTTTGCGTCAAGCAATACATTGAGTAGCGATCAACTCTGTTTAAATCCTAGGGCGTCAGCCTATCAACATCTCTTGGGTAAAACGTCACATCACGTATATTCTCAATCCCTAAAAGTGCCATGAGTAGCCGCTCAAGACCAATCCCGCATCCTGCATGTGGTGGCACACCATAGTCAAATGCACCAAAATGATACTCGAAAGCATCAGTCTTTAATCCCTTAATTTTCATCCTCTCAGCAAGCTCGGCACGCTTCTCAATTCTTGTACTACCTGACGATAGTTCTAGATCCCCGTACATCAAGTCAAATGATTCAGATATTTTGGGATTATCTTTACAGTCCTTGACATAAAACGGCTTTGGCGCAAGCGGCCAGTCCTTTATGAAATAAAATCCATCAAGCCCAATTTTTTTGAGGTTTGATGGATACAAGTCATCGCCCCACTGTATATTGACACCAGCTGCCTGTATCTTATCAACCAAGCTATCATACGTATATCGTGGAATGGATTCTTGTATGGGCGGCATGACAAATCCCGTATCAGGATTATCCTTATCATAGTTGTGTGTGGTCTTTACTGTAATTTTGATGATATCTTCAATCCTGTCCATCACATCATTGTAATCAACAAACGCCTCTTCCAGGTCAATTGATATTGCTTCGGACAAATGACGGTTGGTCCGGGATGATTCAGCCCTAAAGATTGGTGCAATCTCGTACACCTTTTCAAAGCTCATAGTCAACTGCTCCTTGTACAGCTGTGGACTCTGGGCTAGAAACGCCTCCTTGTTATAGTAAAATATTGAAAACAGTGCAGCTCCGCCCTCGGTAGCTGATGAGATCATTTTAGGCGTATGAACTTCGATAAAATTCTGGCATTCAAAGTACTCTCTAACGGAATGCAACACCTGGCTTCTAACCTTGAAGACATGCTGCAAAATATCGCGGCGCAGATCAATTGGCCTGACTTCGAGCCGGGTATCAATATTTTTTACAGTCTTTGCTGTCGGCTCAAATGGAGGTATCTTTTGCACGTCAGAAAATACCCTCAACTCCAAAGGTATGATCTCAAATCCGCCAGCCGCTCGCTCAGACGACTTGACAGTACCTACAACTGCAACTGAAGAGTGTGGTTTTAGCGTCGAGAATTTTTCGCGTATCTCATCAGAACAGTCTCCTTTCTTTGCAATTACAGATATCTTGCCATTTTTATCACGAATTGTACCAAAGGAGATATTTCCATGTCTGCGGACAGTCAGTACCCAGCCCATTACGGTAACTTTGGTGCCATCCATGGTACCATTCATCTGATTAGAATAGTGCGTCCTGCGCAGAGACCCAAGATCAGTGCCTATCATTACAATACCACATATGATACTGGTATAATTAATTTTTATATCAAATTACCACAATACAGTAAACAGAGTTTTAATACGCCTGAATCAATATGTATCATGGATAGTCTTGTTCCAGTATGTATCATGGATAGTCTTGTTCCAGTATGTGTGGGGACAGGCTCTGTCTCACTTGATATCATTCATACAAATAACAACAACAAGATACTGTATCGCGGAGGTGGGCCGTGTGGAAACGTACTGACTGTACTGTCATATTTTGGATGGGACACATATCCTGTCACAAGATTGGGACTAGACTATGAGGGAGAACTAGTCATGGAGGATATGGAGGAGTGGGGAGTCGATACAAGATTTGTACTCGGCGAGCACAATCCTAGTCCCAGAATACTCCAATATATCACAAAGACTGATCCGCCTAGCCACAGCTTTCATGTAAGATGTGAGCACGGTTTCTGGGTTCCAAGACCGCATCCATTTACTGTAAAACACTTTGCGGAAATAACACCAAAACTACCTGCAACTAACGTGTTCTTTTTTGACGAGTCTACAACATCTGCACTACAAATGGCAAAACACTTTAAAAAACTCGGAGCCACTATATACTTTGAGCCTCTAATATTCAAACCACATAACGGCGTATCTGACGAGTGTGTACGGGTTGCAGATATAGTAAAGCACTGCGAGGGGCAGTCAATTGGAAACGAGCACGATGCGTTTGATATTCCACTAGAGATAGTAACAAATGGCGCCAAAGGATTGCGGTACCGTGCAGGATTTCATTCAGATTCTTGGAAGTCACTTGGAGTATACCCTGCATCAAGGCTTTCAGGAGCTGCAGGTTCTGGTGACTGGCTTAGTGCAGGTGTGATAAGCATGTTATCAGGCGTGCCTGTACACAAGGTATCTGCAAAAAAACTGCACAATGCAATAAGGCATGGTCAGGCACTCTCTACACTTAACTGTGGGTTTTTGGGTGCAAGAGGAATAATGTACAATGTGTCGCGCAACAAGCTGCAAGACATGGTACGCAGCTTGCAGAGTGGCAAACAGATAACACTGCCGGAGGATAATTTGGCCAACCAGTCCAAATTTGCATCAAAATGCAAGACATGTTTTTGCAAGGTAATGCACTGACGGCAATGGTCATTATACAATCTTGGAATAACTATCAAGAACGTAACGCCACTTTAAATCACGACTATATGCAGGCGTATTGTGAATTATGCAATTATATCATCTTTACTTGCAGTTTTAGTGCTAGGCACACCTGTAATTTTTGCCGACTCGGAAAAGATAGATTTTGCCTTGTCCTTGGAGAAGACACTAGGACACCTTTGGGCACTAGAGCAGAATCTTGATGATGGCAATGCCGAGCTTGCGCTGATTCATGCAACACACCCTATTGCAGAACTGTACGAATCTATAAAGCCGCAGCTTGTAGTAGCAGACCCCGCCCTTGATGCCCTAGTCTATGAGGCCTTGCTTGAATTACAAAGCAGGGCAACTACTGATGTAAGCAGAGATGAGGCACAGCAGGAGATAGATAATACCAAAGAACTAGTTGCCCTTGCACGATATGTGGTAGTTGGAGATGCACAAAGCAATGATGTAAACACAAAACTTGTTCTGATAAAGATGCTGCTTGAGACATCAGTAGCAGAATATCGTGAGGCAGTAGCAGACGGTATCATAAAAGAGATGGCTGAATTCCAAGACGGCTCTGCATTTGTATGGAGATCACAGGAGATATTCAAAGGGATAAAGACCGGCATTGACTCAAACGCAACCCAAGAGATTGACGAGTTGTATGGTAATCTATGGGATGCATACGATACTACGGCAGACCCTGCCCTAGTTGCAACACTAGTAAATGGAATTACCCATGAGATAAACGAGATACCGGGCGTTGAAGATGATAAAACAGATTTGTTAGAGTATGTGGAAAATATTCGCAAGCTGCTCCAAGAGACAAAGACAGAATATGAACAAGGCAATGTTGATTTAGCACAGAGTCTTGCAACAAAGGCATATCTTGACAACTATGAATTTCTCGAAGGTCCACTAAAAGAGATGGGCAAAATTGAGCTGATGGAGCAAGTCGAGATAATGCTAAGAGAAGAACTACGAGGCATGATTAGAGATGGGGAGCCAAGTTCTGCAGTAAATGCCAAAGTTGATGCCATACTTGAAAAGATGGATACCATAGCTACAATTGTACCGGAATTTGGAACAATAGCCATGTTGATACTAGCTGTTGCAATCACAAGTATCATTGCAATAACTGCAAAGTCTAGAATACAGCTCAGAGTCTGATCTTTATTCTAAATGATTCTGTAAAACCTCTTTAGGAGGTATAAAATTTGGGTGGCAGGTATAATGATAAAATTCAAAAAAATACTAGTGTATCAATTCAGGATAAAGAGACATTGCACCTTTTGCAGTAATTGCCCCCATCTCTGAGAGATAGTATTTTTTTCCTTTTTTGATTACATGTTCTGCTATAACCAATTCATCCAAAAGTGTACTAGAATTCATAGGAACAGCGGATGTACTTTTTGTTGCACCGTTTTGTAACAGGTACACAAGTATCTCCTCATTTCGGTCTGGTGTAGGGTAATACAGTGTACGAATTAACATTTTTTGCATGTCTATAGGTAATGATGATATTTCATCTCTTGATTTCATTTGAATGTGTGTTGTATGACCCAAATTTGTTATGTTGATCTTTTTTGATTCTAATTGTGTTTGGAATGCCTCTATCCACTCGAGTGCTTTTTGTACCGTTCTAAAATTTAATTTTGTTTCTTTGCTTATTTTGTTTATGGTATATTGTTGTCCGTTTTGAAGGATTTTCAATATCTGTGAAATTGCACTGCCAAGATCAGTTCTATTCATTATACAGGATTATGGGAAATAATCATATGTCTGTTTAGGTTTTGATTATATGAAATTAAGAGAGAGATTAGCGCGTTGGCCTAAAACCTAGCTGAAGCCTAACATGATTAGCATTCATTTTTTGATAAACCGTGTTGGCGTGTGGCATGACAGTCATGCACCTACCTAAGAAACTCTAGAAAACCCACTCAGAGTATGCGTCAGCAATCTAGCTTGAAATCAGGCATGAGGCAGGCACTAGTATTATATCAAAGAAATTAAAATCATCATTTATGCAGATTATAAATTATTTACAGGCACAAATCATGCACAGGATGGCAGGCGTGTAAAAATGATTACAGAAAAAGAGATAGAGCATGTCTCAAGACTAATGAGAATAGACGTTGATGACCACAAAGAGTATGTCGCCAAGGTGCATGCAGTAATAGAGTATTTTGACATACTAGACTCTGCCGGAGTAGAATCAGAAGAGATCTCAATGCCCGAGGTCTCAATATCAGGTCTGCGAAAAGATGTACATGTTCCATTTGATGAGAAACTAATTGAGAAATTAAACCACTACAAGGGTACGTATGTTCGTGCGCCAAAGATGTCCTCATGAACCTAAAAATATCTGCCCTTGAGTATGTTCAGGGCGTAAAGAATGGAGATATCTCAGCAGAAGACTTTGTTGCACAAACCATGGATAGAATAAAAAGCATAGACAATAATCTATGTGCATTTTTATCAATAAATGCAGATGCCGTCATACAGGCAAGAGAGATTGACAAAAAAATAAAGTCAGGCAAAAAGGTGGGTGACTGTTTTGGAATGCCCGTATCCATAAAGGACAACATTTGCATCAAGGATTCAAAGACCACGTGTGCATCAAAGATGCTTGAAAATTATATCTCACCGTATGATGCAACGGTGATCAAAAGACTACGACAGCAGGATGCAATATTTGTAGGCAAGACAAACATGGACGAGTTTGCCATGGGATTCACAACAGAGTTTAGCGCGTACGGTCCAAGCAAAAACCCGTGGAACCAGGACTATGTCCCCGGTGGCTCGTCAGGCGGTAGTGCAGTATCAGTTGGCGCCTTTGAGTGTGTGGCATCACTAGGTTCTGACACTGGTGGGTCTGTAAGAAATCCTGCAAGCTTTTGCTCTGCTGTGGGATACAAACCAACCTACGGTCTGATAAGCAGGTATGGTCTTGTATCATATGCCAACAGCATTGAGCAGATTGGCCCAATATGTCGAACCGTAAAGGATGCGGCATTTATGCTAAATATGATATCAGGGGTAGATTCCAACGATAACACCACCATAGACAGCAGGGGTACGGACTATCTACAAGATATCGAGTGCGACATTGAGGGTAAAAAGATAGGCATAGTAAAAGAGATGACAGGTGAGGGAACAGACCCTGCAGTATTATCAGCAACAAAGGATGCCATATCCAAACTAGAGGGCCTTGGTGCCATATGTGAGGAGGTCTCTGTTGGTATGACAAAGTATTCAGTTGCCGCATACTATACAATAACTGCAACTGAGGCAGGCAGTAATCTGGCAAGATATGATAATTTACGGTATGGCTATGATTTCCCACTAGAGGGATACGAGTACAACTCGTACATTGCAAAGGCCAGGCGCAACTTTGGGCCAGAAGTAACACGAAGAATAATCATTGGCGGATTTGTGCCATCTGCAGGCCATGCAGGACGATATTTCCTCAAAGCACTAAAGGTAAAATCAAAACTCACAAAAGAGGTAAACGAGCTGTTCAAGAGATTTGACTTTCTAGTGTCCCCAACGGTACCTGTACTGCCCTTCAAGCTTGGAGAAAAAATTGACGACCCGGTATCACTATTGGCAATTGATATAAACACAGTAACTGCAAATCTTACTGCAAAGCCTGCCGTCTCTGTACCATTCTCAAATCATAATGGTCTGCCAATAGGAATTCAGCTGATGGCAGACTCGTTGCAAGACAAGTCATTACTACAAGCAGCATATGCGTTGGAGCAGACAGTTAGTTTACCAGAGGTGCCCATATGACCATGATAGGTCTAGAGATTCACTGCCAGCTGACAAACCTCAATAGCAAGTTGTTTTGCTCGTGCAAGGCAAACTATAGAGGATGCGAGATAAATGAAAACATCTGCCCTGTCTGCATGGGACTGCCCGGAAGCCTGCCTAGACTAAACCAAGAGGCAGTAAAAAAGGCAACAATGATTGCAATGGCGTTAAACTGCTCTACACCCCAAAGAATTGCATTCTTTAGAAAGAATTACTTTTATCCCGACTCGCCTAAAAACTTTCAGATAACACAGCTAAACATCTACGGGGACACAAGTGTCGGGGGTGCGGGCTCCATCACCGTAGGGGATAAAAAGATAAGAATTACCCGAATCCAGCTAGAAGAAGACCCCGGACGACTAATCTATGAGGGAAGCTCGTCTAAAAATCTGATAACACTAGTTGATTACAACCGCGCAGGAACGCCACTAGTTGAGATTGTCACAGAGCCAGACTTTGAGACGCCAAAGGAGCTACGAATATTTTTAAACATATTATCCGACATCCTTGCAAACCTTGCAGTCACAGACCCCACACTTGAGGGCGCAATGAAGGCAGATGCCAATGTGTCAATTGAGGGAGGCAACAAAGTTGAGATAAAGAACATTGGCTCTTTTCATGACTTGGAAAAGGCAGTTCATTACGAGATTACAAGGCAGTCAAGTCTGCAGTCTAGACGGCGAGAGATAATTCAGGAGACGCGCCACTGGGATGAAAAGCGAAAGATAACAGTCTCTGCGCGCTCCAAAGAAGAAGATCTTGACTATAGATATTTCCTGGAAGGCGACATTCCATGGGTTAGGATTGAATCAGATATTCAAACTGAGCTGCAAACAAAAATGCCTGAAAGCATTAGCTCCAAAAAGGAGAGATACACAAAGTACGGCATTACATCTCAGGTGGCAGACGTGCTGTCATCTGACAAGTACTATTCAGACTTGTTTGAGAGATCACATACAGAATCAAACGCAAAAGAGATTGCAAATATAATCACAACTGACCTGATGGGGCTAGCAGACACCAAGGAGAGACGCCTGGCATCAAAGCTTGGCGCAGGTCATCTGCGAGACCTTGCCGACTCTGTACTGTCAGGAGCCATATCGCGCAACTCTGCCAAAGACGCGCTATATGACATGGTAAAGACAGGCAGAGAGCTAGGAGATGTAATTGTATCTTTGAACCTTGGAAATATCCTGGACAAACCAAAGTTGACTGAGATAATATTGCAGGTATTGTCCGAGGAATCACAGGCAGTAGAGCAGGCAAAATCAAACCCAGAGACCGTCCATTATCTGGTAGGCAAGGTAATGAAAAAGACCGGTGGCAAGGCCGACCCACAGTTGACACTCGAGATCTTAGAGGCCAAGCTGGCATGACATACCCAACAGAAAAATACCCATTTTCTTAAAGGTGAGTCATTGTCTGATTTTGAGTTTGTTCCAACGACAAAACAGATTCAAGAATCAAACATTTACAAATTTATGAAGAAACACCACATATCATCACTTGAGGAACTCACAGAGAGGGCCAAAGATTTAGAATGGTTCTGGAGGGCAGTAGATGAGGATATTGGCATAGTCTGGGATAAACGCTACACTCAGGTTTTAGATGTATCCCGAGGCATTGCATGGTCTAAATGGTTCTCAGATGGCAGAACAAACATTTACAGCTCGTCTGTTGCAAAGTTTGCAAAGCTGACACCACAACAAACGGCATATCACTTTGTCTCTGAGGACGGCAAAAAATCAAGTATAACTTATGCAGAACTTGATTCCAAAGCATCAAAACTTGGAAATGCATTAAAGTCACTTGGAATACAAAAAGGGGATATCATTGCAATATATCTGCCAATGATTGAGGAGGCAATACTTTGTATACTTGCTGCCGCCAAGATAGGCGCAGTTCAGACGGTAATCTTTTCAGGGTATAGCTCAGAATCACTGCACATACGATTACAAGACTGTAACGCCAAGGTTCTCCTAGTTACTGATGGTTTTTACAGAAAAGGGCAGCCCGTATCCCAAAAGCAGGCAGTGGAGACGGCACTAAAAGATACAGCAGTAGAAAGACTAGTCATAGTACCATATATGGGAGTTGACAAGTACCCCGAGTCTGAAAAAAACATTCACTATGACAAACTCTTGGCAGGGCAAAGCAGCGTGTGCGATACCACATCATTAAATTCAGAAGATCCTCTGTTTATCTTGTATACGTCAGGTACCACCGGCAAGCCAAAGGGCGTAATTCACACACACGGAGGTTTCTCTGTGTTTGCAGGTCATCAGGCAGCATATCTGGTTGACATTCAGCCACAAGATGTGGTTTTATGGCCCGCAGACATTGGATGGATTACAGGTCTGGTATGGAATGTGTACGGCATGCTCATCATGGGGGCAGGTGCAGTAATTTATGACGGCGCACTTGACTATCCAACACAGGATAGAATCTGGCAGATGCTCTCAGAGTATGAGGCAACAATCTTTGGAATATCCCCCACTGCAGTAAGATATTTCAAAAAAAATAACATTACACCGCGGGAAAAATTTGTACTAGATAAAATAAAAAACATTCCAACCACGGGAGAGCCACTTGATGAGGACTCTTGGTGGTGGCTCTATGAAAAAGTCGGTGACTCCAAGATTCCAATCATGAATCTCTCCGGGGGGACTGAGATTGGCGGTGCAATGCTATCAGTTTTGCCCGGCATGAAACTAAGACCGTCCACTGTAGGGATGCCAGTACCTGGAATGAGTCTTGATGTAGTAGATGAGAATCAAAAGACGATACACCAGACAAACGGATATCTCATAGTGAGGGCTCCTTGGCCTGCAATGACTAGGGGACTGTTAAATGACGACTCGGGGTATCTAAAGACATACTGGTCAAGATTTGAGAATGTCTGGTTTCATGGGGATTACGTATACGTTGATGGAGACAATTTATGGTATATGCGGGGGAGGACTGATGATGTAATCAACGTCTCAGGCCACAGACTGAGTACTGCTGAAATTGAGCATGCCATAATATCTCACAGCAAGATATCAGATGCCGCATCAGTTGCCATCCCAGACAAACTGACAGGTGAGGCAATTGTCATATTTTTTGTATCAGACGATATGGTATCAAAAGAAGAGATATCCCAATATATCTCTGAGAAGATAGGCAAGGTGGCAAGACCAAAGCATATCATCAGACTCTCTGATCTTCCAAAGACTCGAACAGGCAAGATAATGCGCAGACTGTTACGTGCTAGGCTACTTGGAGAGGAACCCGGCGATATATCCTCACTTGAAAACCCCAAAGTGTTGGCTGAGATTGCGAAATTAGGTTGAATTAATCTCACTCTTTGATATTGACTATTTCACATTTTATCTATAATTTCACTATATCTAACATAACATCATTGAAGTTCATAGTTGACCAGCAAGTAGAGGACATTGAGATGCCTGAAAACCTAAAGCTAAACACGTTCTTAGACGAGTTTCATTCTGACTGCCCACACCCAGAGTGTAATTTTGGCTTTTATGGATTTGCCTTTGGCCAGTCCCCGTTTCCTGTTCCCCAGCCGATTCAAGACGCATTGATAAAAAATGCAGACAAGGGGGCATATGCTGCTGTCCCCGGAATTCCTGAGCTGCGACATGCCATCTCAAAGTACAATAGACACTATTTCAAAATGGATATTGCGCCTGAGAGAATCTATGTGGGACCCGGAACCAAGGAGCTTGTCTTTAATCTTTTAGAGGTGTTGCATGGTACTGTAATTCTGCCTACGCCTGCATGGTTGGGCTATCTTCCACAGATAAGATTCCTAAAGAAAAATTATCACATGCTACCAACACGTGCAAACAAAAAGATATCCCCTGTTGATCTTCGGAAACTAGCACTACGGTTACAAGACCGACAAAAGATACTGATACTAAACAATCCCCACAATCCTACGGGACTACTCTATGACAGACTAGAGTTGGAGGAGATTGCAGATGTGTGCAGGGAGCAAAATATTACCGTAATATCTGATGAGATTTATGCACTTACCACATATGATTTCTCAAGATTTGTCAGCATGGGCAAGATATACCCAGAAGGGACATTTGTCACAAACGGCCTATCAAAGTCCCATGCAGCAGGGGGATACAGACTAGGCTATGTAATCTTTCCACAGCATACAATAGAATTGAGGGAACAGTTCAAAAAGATACTTGCAACAGAATACACCGCAGTATCAACACCAATTCAGCATGCCGCAGTTGCGGGATTTGAGATAAGCAAAGAGTTGGATGACTATTTTGTAGCAACTCGCAACATTCATCAGATGATGGGTGATTACACATATCACGCACTAGGTGCAATTGACGGTGTAAAGACGACAAAGCCTGATGCCACATTTTATCTGCTTGCTGACTTTAATGCCTTTGCAGATGACCTGCACAAGATACACATCACCACGTCTCAAAAACTGTCTGAATCCCTCATAGTTCATCCATATCATACGGCAATTGTGGGCGGTGACAGTCTTGTATTGGAACGGACAGACTTTAGCGCAAGAATTGCCTATGTCGACTATGACGGGGTTTTGGTATATCAAAAGTATCTGCAAAACAGGCCAAAGTCCAGCTCTGAAAGGACAGAGTTTGTACGAAATAACGCACCAAAGATAGTTGCAGGAATTGACATGATTGCAGAGTTTTTTAATAATCTAAAAAGAGACAACATTGCCAAGCTAGAGACCAAAAAGAGTTCTCTTGTAGCTACAGACTAGTGAAAATTACACAGTTTTTGCAAAATCATACAAACCAATGTATTAAACCGAGATGCAAAACTTTGAACTGGTGCAAAATTTCCATACCTGCAACTCTATTCTGACTCGCGTTTTATCTTCTTTTTTAATTCCAAGTTCTCTTTTAGCAGTTTATCATTCTCAATCTGTAGTGTCTCCATAGAATTTTGTCTTGTGTATGCCGGATGCCCCGGTGGAATTACAGTCGAGTTCATAGTTAGCAAACTTGATGCATACTGCTGATACATGTGCTGGAATCCTGCTAGTCTCTGCCTGGCGGCATCAATTCTTGTTATCTGCTCTCTGAGCGGATTCTCATAAACTCCAAACATTGGGTTTGAGCGTCGGGCTGGGGGAAGTCTAGGAAACTGCAAAGCCGGATGCACAATATCAGGATTTAGGCCATAAAGGTCACGCATATGATTTGTAATCTGCTTATCCACGAATATGTCTCCATTATCTGCCATATTTGTGGCTTGCCTTAGTGGCCATTTGATATACCATTAGGTTTAACCTCGGGCATTTTAGCTCAACTTGAGCTGATCGCAGATCCTTATAGATTCCTGTTTTAGATCGCTGATACACATGGAACGCCCAAAAAAATCATGCCTCAAGTGCAAAAGAGACATTCAGGAAAGAGACCTGCACAAGATTGTAATCTATGTCATCCAAGACAGATTTACAGAACATCATTACGAGCACGTAGAATGTCCTGACAGCTTTACCGTATAACAGTTCTCTCTCTCTAGTCTTTAAACTCGAATACGTTGTAAATCTCACCACTGGTTCTAGAGCGATACTTCCATTCGTCTTGCGTCCATACTATCTGCACAAAGTCTCGCTTTGATGCCAAGCCTAGTTTTTCATACACATCACTACCAATGAGAATTTGGTCGGGTTTTGCCATGGTTTGTATCTTGGATGCAATGTTCATTGCCGGCCCCATCAAATCCACATGCGAATTCTTGACATCAGCGCCATACCTTACTACAATGTTCTTGCCAGAGTCAACTCCAATCTTTACCATCAAATCAGGATAGTCATACTGATTGAGAACTGGGTTGATTCCCTTTTCAATAATTGCAAGCATTGACTGTGCGCATTCTACGGCATTCTCAGATGCAAGCACGCCATTGCCTTTTACAACAAAGTATCCTATTACGGCATCGCCTACAAACTTTAGTACATATCCGGCATGCTGTCGTATTACTGCGGCCATCTCTTGTGAGAAAGAGCTTACGATAGTTGCAATCTTTTCTTCAGGCATCTCAAGTGTCATCGTAGTTGAACCAACCAGGTCTACATAAAGCACCACCATGTCTAGTTTTGAAAAGACATTCTTTCTCAAAAAGCTGTCTGATTCGTCAATAAATCCAGAATATTCGTATCCGCGCTTGAGTGCCCCCCAGACGCGCTTTTGTGTCTCTAGAATCATGGTGTCAGGATCCATCTTTTCTGAGCTCTGTCTTGGCTGCATATCTACAGAGTCAGACTGGTCATCTAAAGACTCATCTTTGCCAGTCATGCCTACTCTAGTGGAAAATCCACCTCACATCTAGGGCATTTACCCCTCTTTCCTTTGTATCCTTTATGATAATACTCTGTAATATTCTCATTGCAGTTATCACAGATAATCTTCGAGTCATCCATACCTAAAATGTATGGTTTTATCTATTTAGATTTAGTGATGAAGGTTTAAGGCAAGTGGCATATCGCTTGTCATTGTGCGATTAGGATCAAGGACGCCTGACAAATTTATCGAGCTACTAAATGATAAAATCAAGTCCATTCAAAGCACATATCTTTGCAAAATAACAGAGCTGACAGATGCTGCCAGCATCAAGGTAATGATGGGTGATGCCACAGTTACTGAACAGAAAACCTTTGATCCAAAGAACGTCTCAGACTATTTCCAGAGAATTGACAGCATGCTAAAGGAATGGTCTTTGCAAGACATATCAACAACAAACAACCAGGATACGAGGAGAATATTTACAAAATTTGAGATAAAGGAGGGAAACTATGTTCTCTCGGGGCATTTATCACTACAGTTTCATGTGTTACTATACTATACACCTACCCAGAGAGTAATTGACTGCCAAAAAGAGCTTGCAGATATAATAGACATGACAAAAAACACCCAAGCGCAGTTCTCAGATAACAGTGATCAGACTGTCTTGGACAAGCTAAAAGAGATGGGTTACAAGGACTTTGATCACCAAAAATTATTTGAGGTGTTTTACGAGAATGACGAATTTAGAGAAAAGGTCTTTGCAGAGATTCAAAAGGATGCAGGAGTGAATTTTCAAGAACTTGCTGAAAAAAAGACAAAGCTCTTCTCAGAACTTGATTCGTTATTAATTGAAACATATCAGACATCACCTGTACTAATTGATGATTCTAGACTAGTCTCAGGTGAGGAGGGATGTCTCTTGACACTAGACATAGAGTTTCTCAAAAATAACAGCAGGGACGGGGTCTTTGACCCAAGAAAGATGCCAGATGCCATCAAAGAGAACATCAAAAGACGCATAAAGGAACTAGACGTAGCAGTAAGTTAGCACTAGGGAAAAAGAGAATCCATCCCTTGGCATATAGAAGAAGTCAAATACACCTGCACCGAAATTCTTTCAAATGACCCCTACATATGCAGACATACTAGCAGCAAGAGAACAGCTCAGAGACAAGATAAAGAGAACGTCACTGATACACTCTCTGACCTTTAGCAAGATAACAGGCTCTGAGATTTATTTCAAGAATGAATTCAGACAAAAGACTGGTTCATTTAAGATTCGTGGGGCATACCTCAAGATAAAATCACTTACAAATGATGAAAAGAGACGCGGAGTAGTTGCAGCATCTGCAGGAAATCATGCACAAGGTGTGGCGTTTGCATCAGCGTTAGAAAAGATTCCCTGCACCATTGTAATGCCAAAGAATGCCTCACCTGCCAAGGTGGCCGCTGCGCGTGGATATGGCGCCACCATAATTCTTGATGGAGTAAACTATGATGAATCATCATCAAAGGCAAAAGAGATAGCAGAAAAGACTGGCGCCATAATGATACATGCGTTTGATGATCCACAGATAATTGCAGCTCAGGGGGTCATAGGACTAGAGATACTAGAAGACCTGCCTGACGTTGATGAGATATATCTGCCAATAGGTGGTGGCGGACTAGCAGCTGGAACACTGATTGCAATAAAAGAGAAAAACCCGCAGGTCAAGGTAATTGGCGTACAGTCAAGGGCATATCCTGCAATGCACGACTCTGTAAAGCAAGGAGCTATCACTCAAAGCGGCGGGGAGAGGACCATTGCTGATGGCATCTCAGTCAAGGTGCCAGGCCAGATGACATATGATATAATTAAAAGACTCATAGATGACATTGTCTTAGTAGATGATGTAGAGATAACAAAGGCAATGTTTCTATTAATGGAGAGAATGAAGTTTGTAGTCGAGCCTGCTGGGGCTGCAAGCTTGGCCTATCTAATATCGAAAAAACCGGCCGTAGGAAAAAAAGTCGTTGCAGTACTAGCAGGAGGAAACGTGGACATGTATCTTTTGGGGCAGATAGTATACAAGGGTCTAGCTGCCACAGGAAGACTGTTACGGTTGTCTGTCATATTAGCAGACAGGCCGGGGGCATTCAAGGAGATTGTAGAGGAGATAGCACTTGCCAATGTAAACATTGTAGAGGTGGTTCATGACAGACTAGGTTCTGAGCTCAATGCTGGTTCCACCAAAGTTACGATGAGCCTTGAGACGCAGGGAAGAGAGCAGGCAGAGCACCTCATAAATGCACTAAAGAAGCGAAATATCGAGTTTACGTTACTGGCATGAATTATAGATATTTTTAATCCAACATCTTTGACAATATAATGACAAAAATTCTTGGAATTATAGGCGGAGGCCAGCTTGGCATGATGATTACCGAAGCTGCAAAAAAGATGCCTGAGGAGATATCCAAAGTTATTGTACTTGATCCCACAAAGGACTGCCCTGCATCACAGGCAGGAGCTACTCAGATCATTGCAGACTTTAAAGACCGAGATGCCATCATCAAGCTAGCAGAGTTGGCTGATATTATAACATATGAGATAGAGTCAGGGGACAGCAGTGTCTTAAAATCAGTCCAAGGGGCAGCGGAGATAAACCCGTCTCCAGAAACACTAGAGATTATTCAAGACAAGTATAAGCAAAAATCATTTCTGCAAAACCATGACATCCCTGTTTCAGAGTTTGTAGAGATACAGGGCATGTCAGATATCATAACAGGTCTTGAGACGTTTGGGTATCCTGCACTACTCAAAGCACGCAGAGATGCGTATGATGGACGAGGAAATTTCAAGATAGAGTCAAAAGATGACATTCAAAAGGCTTGGGATTATTTTGATGATAAATCTCTTCTTTTGGAGAGGTTTGTACCCTTTAGCATGGAGGTATCAGTAATTGCAGCTAGAAACACACGGGGGCAAATAAAGACATACCCACTAGTTGAGAACATCCACAAAGAAAACATACTGCGAGAGACGATTGCACCAGCAAGGGTATCTCAGAGTATCTCAAAGAAGGCAGAGCAGATTGCAGTAAAGACATTATCAGTGCTCAAGGGGGCAGGAACATTTGGGATAGAGATGTTTGTCACACATGATGAGATACTGATAAATGAGATTGCGCCCAGAGTGCACAATTCAGGACACCACACATTACAGTCAAGTGAGACTTCGCAGTTTGAGCAGCACCTGCGAGCAATTCTAGGCCTGGAATTAGGCAGTACAAGACTGCTTTACAATTCCATAATGTTTAATGTGTTGGGCAGTGACGAATTTACAGGAAGGTACAGTCCACTTGAGATTTCAGGTGCCGGGGTATTTTTAAAGATGTATGGCAAAAAAGTATCAAAACCGTTGCGCAAGCTAGGACACGTTAACATCGTTGGAATAAATGCCGAATCTGTAGATGAACTGCTAGCAAAGTTGGATACAATAAAACCAAATGTGGCAGTAGAGCCAATCTGATTAGATTTATTAATTGATGGCAAAGAGAGTAATTTATGGCGCTAACCCCCGCATTGATAATTACAGGCATTGCAATTGTACTATTGACAGTTTATGGACTAGATGTAGTTGTAGGGTATAGTACAGATAGCGGCGAGGGGTTTATCCCATTTGATCACAAGACCCGGGGCATAGGACTAGGGCTTCCGGCACTGATATTGCCATTTGTTGCATACCTTGTCTCAAGACATGACCCCTCAAAGAGATTGGGAGTTATGATAATTATTGCAGGGGTATTAATTATTGTTGGAGGCGCAGTAGTAATTGGAAATGCAGATCCAATCAAAGATGCAGAAACAGGTAGAGATGCGACATCAGAGGCCGCCCCATTAATCATTGCAGGACTAGTCCAGATGGGACTAGGAGTATTCAAGATTAAAAGATCCTAATTGAATTATGATGCCTACCTGTACTAGATGTAAAAATGACGTAAACAAGGTGTATGACTGTGATCATACAGATTTTAAAGAATATTGTGTAGAGTGCTATACAGAACTGCACTATTACATGACAGAGAACAAATGACACAGCAGTTTATGCACTAGAATCTTTGACCAATTTTTCCATCTAGATAGGCACATAGTGCTCTGAATCGTTTTTGGTCATTTTATACACAAATCAATGATCTCAGAATGAGATATTTTCTGAAAACATAAAACCCAAAAGAATCACCCCATAATAGATGAAGGCAATTATCCTGGCAGGCGGCAGAGGAAAGAGGCTACGGCCAATCACAGACTATGTCCCAAAACCACTTGTTCCTATTAGAAATATTCCAATAATACAGTGGCAGTTGCAGTATCTGAAAAAATTCGATATCAACGAGGCAGTCATCTGTACTGGTTACAAACAAGAGATGATTGAGAATTATCTTGATGCTAAAAAAACAGGAATCAAGCTAAGATTCTCAGTTGAAGAGACACCCCTTGGAACAGGCGGTGCAATAAAAAAAGCAGCAGAGATTATCCAGGCAGAGTCATTTTTTGTAATTAACGGAGATACCATAACTGACATTGATTTGAAAAGACTTGGAGCAAAAGAAAACTCTGTTGCGGCAATAAATCTGAGAACAAGGTTTGGAATTTTAGAGACGATAGATGACAAGATTATACAATTTAAAGAAAAACAAGACATACCAGACCTATGGATGAATGCAGGAATATATCATCTAAATAGAAATATTCTCAAAGACCTGCCAGATAAGGGCGATATTGAAAAGACCACATTCCCAGAGTATGCAAAGAATGACAAGCTGTACGTTGTAAAATTCAAAGATGCAAGATGGTATTCCATAGACTCGTTTAAGGATGTGGAGGAATGCTCTGCAGATATAGAAAAAATAATAAAATGAGAATTTATGCACCAGTCTGATGCAATGTGACCATACAGTATGCCATCTCTTCTACAAAAGGCTCATCCTTGCTTCTTAGAGCATACTTTGTGGCATCATCCCAAAACGTTGGCTTTGTATCATCTAATAATGTATGTTGGCTCAATGATTGATATCATGAAATGATCTGATAATACTCTGCCTCAATCAAAATTAACCTATTGCTAAAAGTGGATTCAATTTTGGCACATAATTCCTTCAAATATAATATGGCAGAATGGTGCTACAAACATGAATAATCTGAAATTTTAAATAGAATCACAACGTAAAATACACATGAGTGTTTGTATACCTCATATCATCGAGGTTTTGGTCTGATTTGGCAAATGAATTACAAGTCAAGGAACAGATAAACCACGAGTTACAAATTAAAGAGATGATAAGGGTCTGCACTAGAGCATATTTTGACAAATGGGATGCGCCAATCTCAAAAACAAACCTTGTGAAATTTTTGTACAAAGCTACAAGAGAGGTATCACAAGATAACCCATTAAAGAACTGTATTCCATTTTATTGGTATATTCATGGGCCATATTCTCCACCATTATTAGACATAATTGAACAGTTATCAAAAGATGGAGTCTTGAAACATAATGGAAAAGGATATCTTGCAAATTACACAAGACTCTGTGATCATGATGAACATTTTGACGAAGTGCAAAAAAAAATCCGAGATATCAATTACAATTCATCTGGCGTTATGGAAGAATTTCATCTAGACAAAGACTCGTACGGATTTTACATTTCATTTAAAAGCAGATTTACAGGCATGCTTCATAATTATTTTTATGATCAAAATACTAGATTTACATACAAAGACTTGGAAGATATTTTACATCAAACCATTGGTGAATTCCCAACTGACATATTATATTCACAGTTTGGTAATGAACATCTAGATTTTATTGAAGTTGTTGTAGAACTCGCAAAAAAGGATTTGCCTGAGAAAGCTAAAAAAAGTATTGAACAAACATCAGAGAAGGTATTTGAAACATTTGCAAATGGTGTGAGGATTTTAGAGCATGATTCTTATTTTGATTCTGAAACCGAAAAATGGAAAATAGAATTCAAGGATTCAGTTAACGAATTAAGGCAAAATATTGATAGATTATATGAATTAGCTCATAGTCTAGGATTAAAAAAGACTTTGGTGACATTCCAAACTTTGATAGACGAGATTTTGAGTTTGAGATCTAGGGGTGAATTAGTTAAGATACTCTTTGTACCAGGCAAGAATGATGCTAAACTAGATTATGGTGACATTGGTACAGAATTTTTCTATAACAAGAATGACAAAGAATTTGAGGATTTATTAAGAAACTTTGAAAAATCCCATAATGCACATGTTGATTACTCCACAGACAAAGCTTTAGAATCCACTAACTATAGATTGATTGCCTCGTGATTATCTTCAGAGGCGCCACAGGGCCTTTTTCGATTCTAGGAATAAGACCGGTTGTATAACATTGGTGTTTTTTAAATATCTTAAAAATTTCAGTTTTAATTTCATCAATATCATGCCATGTTTTTAAAAAAATCTCTGTAAATATTGTTTTACGTGTTTTATCAATATGCCACTTTGTGCCAAAAAATTTAATCATGATATTTGCAATTTCTCGAAAGATCTTCATATCCACATCTTTTATGGAAAAACTTTCATGATCAATAGAAATTAATTTTTTATCTGCTTTATCCCATACAAAATTTCTAATATTTCTATCCCACAATCCTAATGCACATGACAAAGCTGCATTTCGAGCCAAATCTTTTAAAAAAATATTTTTTTCTTCTTCACTTAATGATGAGGGTTCTAGATGGGCAAGATCAATTCTTGTATTTTGTACTCCCCAATCTATTAGCAAGCAGTCCCCCTGCCTCCATTTATCTCCATTCATAGGAAATCCTGAAATACGTTTTATGTCATAATTTGGCAGTTTTAATTTATGTCTAATTTCATTTACAACAAGTTCCACCCGGTGAGATGTATTTTTATCATATCTTAGTTTGACACTTGCATATCTTTGATTGTCAATGTTTAATCTATATTGTTTGTCTTCTAGTATAGACCTCCCCATACCATGTGCACCCCCGTCAATTACTTGGCAGGTATAATTGATAAAATCTGAAATAATGCAATTTGCTTGGATTGCATCTTTTTCATCCAACTCATATTCTTCTATTTTCACATTAAAATTTGATAAAATCTGTTTTTAAATCCTAGGTATAAAAAAATAACCAATGAATTTTTGTTAAAAATCTGATCTAGAAATGCAGTAAACAGCTCAAAAAGAGATACACTAGAATATACGTACTTGAACACATGTAAACCCCCGGTTCCTAGCACTGCGTGAGCCGATAATACACAGAAAGATTCGTCGCTGTGTGAGGAATCGTAATGGTGGCAGGATGTTTGCTAACCTAACGAGTGCCATCATGACCTAGAATCTGAGGGGATGCAATCTGTACGATGAGATTATCAAGTATGTGTGAGTGTTTTGATATAATTTTGTAAAATCAGCTTGAAAAAGATAGACACGACGTAAACAATTATGAAATTTTAAATAGAATCACAACGTAAAACACACATGAGTGTTTGTATACCTCATATCATCGTGGTTTTGGTCTGATTTGGCAAATGAATTACAAGTTAAGGAACAGATAAACCACGAGTTACAAATTAAAGAGATGATAAGGGTCTGCACTAGAGCATATTTTGACAAATGGGATTTCCCAGTTTCCAAAACAAATCTTGTGAAATTTTTGTACAAAGCTACAAGAGAGGTATCACAAGATAATCCGTTAAAGAACTGTATTCCATTTTACTGGTATATTCATGGGCCATATTCTCCACCATTATTAGACATAATTGAACAGTTATCAAAAGATGGAGTCTTGAAACATAATGGAAAAGGATATCTTGCAAATTACACAAGACTCTGTGATCATGATGAACATTTTGACAAAGTATACAATAAATTACGAGATATCATTTGCAATTCAACAAGTGTTATTGAAGAACTTTATCAAGATATGGCTCCATGTAGATTTTATATTTCATTTAAAAGCAGATTTACAGGCATGCTTCATAATTATTTTTATGATCAAAATACTAGAATTAAATACAAAGACTTGGAAGATGTTCTACACCAAACTGTCGGAGAATTGCCAATGGATTCATTATTTTCACTATTCCTAGATGCACATCTAGATTTTATTAGAATTGTTGTCAAACTCGCCAAATTAGATTTAACTGAGAAAGCGAAAAAAAATATTGAGCAAATATCAAAAGAGGTATTTGAAACGTTTGCAAAGGGTGTGAGAATTTTAGAGCATGATTCTTATTTTGATTCTGAAATCGAAAAGTGGAAAATAGAATTTGTAGATTCATTTAGCGAATTGGAGAAAAATATTGATAGATTATATGAATTAGCTCAAAGTCTAGGTGTAAAAAACACTTTGGTGACATTCCAAAAATTAATAGACGAAATTTTGAGTTTGAGATCTAGAGATGAATTGATTAAGATACACTTTGTACCAGGCATAAATGATGTTGGATCAAACTTTGGTAACATAGACGCCGAATTTTTCCATAACAAGAACGATAAAGAATTTGAGGTTTTATTAAGAAACTTTGAAAAATCACATAATGCAATTGTTGATCATTCTACAAACACGGGGTGGAACACTACCGTCTATAGGTTAACTGCTTCGTGATTATACGTAGAGGGATCTCTGGGCCTTTTTCGATTCTAGGAATAAGACCCTTGGTTTGACACTTGCATATCTTTGATTATCAATGTTTAATCGGTATTGTTTGTCTTCTAGTACAGATCGTCTTGACCGTGTGGCACCCACGTCAATTACTTGGCAGGTATAATTGATAAAATCTGAAATAATGCCATTTACTTGGATTGCATCTTTTTCATCCAACTCATATTCTCCTATTTTCACATTAAAATTTGATAAAATCTGTTTTTAAATCCTAGGTATAAAAAAATAACCAATGAATTTTTGTTAAAAATCTGATCTAAAAATGCGGTAAACAGCTCAAAAAGAGATACACTAGAATATACAAGTAATTCTAGGTATCATTATGCGTATTGCGTGCAGTCTAGGTTCTCTGCTATCAGTTGAGGATATTTTACAGTGCTCTGAGGCAATCTCAGATACCAATACGGATACAATATGGGTGCCAGAGACATGGGGCATGGAGAACTTTGCCATGCTAGGCGCAGTTGCGCATAGCACAAAGACGCAAAAGATAGGCTCGTCGATTATCAATATATTTTCTCGCAGTCCATCAACTATTGCAATGGGCGCAGCTACTGTAGATACGTTATCAGATGGAAGAATGATCATTGGGCTTGGCACAAGCAGTCTGCCGATTGTCGAGTCATTTCATGGTTATAAATTTGAGAGGCCGTTGCAGAGAATGAGAGAGTATGTCGAGATAATTCGACTCGTACTAGCCGGAAGGCCGGTAAACTATGACGGTGAGATATTCAAGCTGGATAATTTTACACTATTAATAAAACCACGAAGAACGGATATTCCAATCTATCTTGCAGCAATTAATCAAAGGATGGTAGACCTGGCATGGGAGATTGGCAGTGGTGTAATATTTTATCTCAGGCCACTACAGGAGATGAAACACACGATACAAAAGATGCAGTCAAGGAAAAAAATTGATGTAACGTGCCAGATCATAACCTGTGTGGCAGAGGATTCAGAAGTTGCAGTCTTGCGCGCTAAAAAGACAATAGCATTTTACATCTCAGTTGGAGAGATATACCGCAAATTTCTCTCAGAGAATGGATTTAAAACTGAGACATGCAACATATTTGCAGAGTACAAGAAAACGGGATTTAAAACAAATCACGAGCTAGTTCCAGATTCCATGCTACAGTCACTTGCAATATCAGGAACCCCTGATCAGTGCAGAAAGCACCTAGATGACTTTGTACAGGCAGGCATTGACCAGCCAATTTTACAGTTTAACCCCATAGGCGGGGTGCCTGACTCTTTTGAGCTCTTCAAGAAGACGTTTTTGGAGAGATGAGATGAACAGGGTAGGAATAATAGGATACGGGATAACGCCATTTACAAAAAAAGACCACAGTACCGAGTCGGCTCTGCTAGAATCAACCAGGAGATTGTTTGTAGAGAACCCGGAAATCATGCCAAAAGAGATAGATGCAGTACTAGTATCTACTAACAGCAACACAAAGTACCTCTCCCCAATACTGTCTGAGATGACAGGTGTTAGCCCCAAAATATCTCACACGGTAGAGAGTTTGTGCAGTTCTGGTACAAACACCATAGTCTCTGCATACTCGTACATTGCGTCAGGGCTAGCAGACCTTGTTCTCGTTGCAGGTGCAGACCGATATGACAGTCCCGGGCAGGTCCTAGAGTGGGACAACTCTAGGGGGCAGTACAAACATCCGGTCTTTTGGGCATCAATATTTTCCAAAGCCTACAAGCGCAGGTTTTCAGTATCAAACGAGCAGCTAGCAATAGTTCCCGTAAAGAATCACAAGCAGGCAAAAGATAATCCAAATGCATTATCTGAGAAAATCTGCACCGTGGAGGATGTAATCAACTCTAAAAAGATAACCAAAGACTTGAGACTATTAGAGTGCTCAAGGCCCTGTACCGGAAGCGCATCAATTGTTTTGGGCTCAGAAGACATGGTAAAACGTCTTGCACATAGTCCCGTATGGATAACAGGCATTGGTCAAAAGACAACGTCTGCAGGGTTTACAAAAAATATCCCGTCAAACTTTATGGAATCAACAAAAATTGCAGGCAGGATGTCACTAGAGATGTCAAATAAACACGCAAAAAACATAGACGTTGCAGAGATTCATGATGCGTTTTCTGTCTGTGAGCCGATGGCATTGGAAGCACTAGGATTCTCAGCAGACGGCAAAGGCATGCATACGATACAAGAACTGCACGAGACAGACAATTTCAAGATAAATCCTAGAGGTGGGCTAATTGGTGCAGGACACCCCCTAGGGGCCACAGGCATTGCACAAACCATAGAGGTGACACAGCAGCTTCAATCTAATGCAGGTAACAGGCAGGTAGATGACCCAAAAGTGGGGCTAGTTCATAACATGTCTGCTGCTGCCACATCATCTACAGTACTGGTATTAGAGACATGAGTTTTGAAGCAAGGTTAAGTGAGGGCAAGTTCTGCATTCCGGAATGTACGCAATGCAAAAAAACAGTATGGCCCCCATCAGAGTTTTGCAATCATTGCTTTGGAGATGTACAACTGCGAGAGGGGGATTTTGAGGGCAAAGTAATAGAGTTCTCCCAGCAAAAAGAGGGATATTTTTGTCTAGTCGAATTTGAGAGTATACGAATCATGGCAGGAATATCGCAATGCCCAAAATTAGGACAGACCGTAAGAATGTCAAAGTGTGGAATCATTAATGCGAGTTATTCTTTTTGGGTTGTGTGAATTTAGTATAGATGTATGGTGTCTCTAGCTCTTGATCAAAAGTCCAGACGGTAGGCAACGAGACAGTATCAACTATTTTGAGATTGTATCTATTGATTAGTGCACTCCATCCACCGTCTTTTGAATCACTAGATAACGGTCTTGTGATATGAGTACCTGTAAAGACTATACCAGCATCATCTAGATTCATCATGTTGATTCTATCAATTATGCCATTTGCAAGAATGTCTCCGCCCATCTGAGCAAGTCCCCCGATAAAAAAGATGGGCTTTTTGAGATGAAGTGAGGCATAGTCAAACTCCAAGGCATCATAACATTTCGGGTCAAAGTTTTGACGAGTAGACTCGCAGAGCTTGGCTTGTAATTGAACTAGCACATCGTCTATCTCAATACTGCATGATCTCATGCCTACAACACTGCCACAAAACGCAATCCTGCCATCCCCTGAACCAATATCTACTAGTTCCCGGTATCCAGACTCTTTTGCAATACATGCCAGGACAAATGCTGACATTATCCATGTCGGATAAAACGGCTGACAGCTTGAACCATGCTTTATGCTGTTTAGCCAATACTCGTTAATGTCGCCTTCATAAACGATACATGGCGTTTCTGATATTTTCTCATGATAATGGCCAAAGTAGATCGGATTTTTGAGTGCAAAATCATGGAGGGCATGCAAGTTATCGGCACCAAATGGAAACTTTGCAGATACAAGTGATGGAAGTACTTCCTGAATGTGGGCGTTTCCAGAATAGCTGCAGGCAAAGTCTCGTTTGAGCTGCACGAGGTTTCTCACAAGACTCTCAAGCATGATATTCGGATAACATTTGGGGTTTGATAAACTCAGTGATATCTGCGTTAGACTTTGCCAATAAATCAGGCCTTTGTATCTCCAGGTATGGGAGGTGGCATAGTATAGAGAATTTACCTCAAAGTGTGATTATATAATTACCTTGCCGTATTATACGCAACTTTAGCAAGCAACGTCATTGAAACAAAAATCTACCTTGTTAACAATCACAGAACAGACTAGTTCTGAGACAATGCAAAAGCATCAAAGAGCTTCTAGAATGCGCAGTCAGCGAGGATACAATTGGGAGGATACAATTGTGAAACGGTTCAACGGTACCCAAGACTGGAAGGCATTCAGACTGGGGTCACCTAGCATAGCCCTGCCTGATGTTCTAGCAGTCAATACAAAAAAATGTTCAATATTTACCATCGAGGCAAAGTCTGGTACTAGTACATCGTTGCCGGTACCTGCAGATCAAATTGAACGGTGTCTTGACTGGATTAATACATTTGAGATCTATGAAAATAAAAGCGTCCTCCTAGCATTCAAATTTCTATCAAAAAGGAGGATAAGCACAGGAAGGTATGAGAACAGGGAGTTGCGAGAATATTTCAAAGTCTGGGACGAGTCACTAAAAATAACTGACTGTGTGTGCACCTATGAGGGCAGGGTCTTTTCAAGGGCAGATGGCGTCAAAAAAGAGATCACCCTTCAAGAGTGCGAGATGCCCTTTAAGACAAAACAGAGAACACATACCTGATCCCCCAAAGTTTGAACACACGCAAATCATCAAATGACACCAAAGTGACTGATACCTTAGAGAGATATTGTTCGTCAAATCATTTTTAAAGTGCATAGTACCATACTAGGAGTATGCCAGAAGATGATACTACAGAATCCATAGTAGAGACTGCATCTGATGCCAAAGTAGGTTCAAGAATTAGTTTTGAAGAGTTTACAGATGAGAGGATGCTTGTCAGTCATGACATATTTGGCAAAAAACAGATGAAGATCAAAGTAGTAGAGGTCTCAGATGAACCCCCCGTACTAAAGTGGAAGTTTGGAGATAGAGTAAAGGTTACAAAGATTCTAGTAACTATCAAACACCTTACAACCCAGCAGGTCGAAGAGGCCGAGTTTGATATAGAGGCCATAGAAAGGGAACTAGCAGAAAAGAGACACTACACATCAACGAACAGATGGATCCCAACAACGGATATTAAAAATGGCTATGTCGTAGGTTCAAAGCATACTCGATTAATTAGTGATGCCTCTGCACTAGATTACATAGTGTTCTAATTTAGTTGAAAACATTATAAACACAAGAATTTGAAAAGTCATTATATGAGTTCAAGGGAATTTGATGTAAACGGAACAGGGTACAAGATAGTGCTGACAGAACAGGTAGTCAGTCATGTAAATAACCTCAAAACCCTCTACAATGCTGCATATGAGGATCCTGAGAGCTTTGAGGATGTGAGTTCAGAGATCTCAAACACGATAAACGAGATTGCCGGTACCATCGAGCCACATGCCGAAGACAATGACTTGGACGGAGTTATACAAGAGATCATAAAGGCAGTAGACCGCAAAGCCGAAGAGATCAAAAAAGAGCTAGAAAGCAAACCCATAAAAAAATCAAGGAAATAATGCATTTCTGACCTTAAACTTGGGGGTGGAAATAGGAATAGATTAATTAGATTCTAAACCATATAGCTATTAACATGTCAAACGGCTGTCAATGTGGAATATGTGGTCACAATAGTGAAGATGAATGTCTGCAAAAAGAATGCAAATGTTGTCTAAACTTTCATGAGAGATCAGGGCCTAAACGAAAATAAATCCCAAAATTAATCAAAACAACTGCATCTCTTTGAGATGTGGCGGACACATCCAAGGATTTTATGATCACGGCATCCACATAGGACACATCTTTTGCCGGTCATAACTTTGCAATTATCTCCGTTATATCATCTATCATCTCATTGTCCTCTAATGCCTCGATTATCTTTAATCGCATATTTTTTATCCTCAGAGTGTCATCAGAGTACAACAAAGTCATGGTCTCAATCTCTTGCTCAAAGAAATAGTTTTTCAGATAGTGGCTAAATTTTGTTCTGAGCCCTTTAAAGTCAGACACTGTTATCTTGTACTCGTCAACTGTATTTACAGACACCTTGAGAAAGCCGTTTATCTTTAGTATCTCTAGCTTGATATTATCAAGACCACCCGGTTTGTCTTGAATCTCTTTGAGTGTATTGTACGAGTCTATGATTTGTGCAAGAATCCGCTTTAGATGTTCATTATAAGAGACCACATATGTAACAGAACAGGCATCTAATCTATATTTTAGCAATTAGACGATTATGCTTTAAATTATCAGCGATTATCTATAATTACGATGCAAGACGGAGCACATCTCAAATGTATCGACCCACGATGTGGATCAGAGTATCCAATATCGTATGCCAATGTGCAATGCGCCCGGGGCCATCTCCTAGATGTGACATACAAGACTAGGCCACCATCCTCACTAAAAGAGACATTCTACAAGAGACGAAATTCTGAAGGGAGTATCTTCAATGAGAGCGGGGTATGGAGATTCAGAGAGTTGCTAAACTTTGTTCAGATAGATACCACAGACATTGACCAGTGCTCAAAGTATCTCGTGTCCCTTGATGGTGCAGAAGGGAGGCAGTCAAAACCGTATCAAAT
The DNA here is from genome assembly GCA_002506665.1 of Nitrosopumilus sp. UBA526. GTDB lineage: Archaea > Thermoproteota > Nitrososphaeria > Nitrososphaerales > Nitrosopumilaceae > Nitrosopumilus. The sequence goes on from DAXZ01000053.1 coordinate 98,256, forward strand.
GTCCAAGGTGGCAGAATTTGTAGGCATCTCTAGTGATAATTTGTGGCTACAGCCAGAAGGATACAACCCTAGCGGGTCATTTAAGGACAACGGTATGGCCACGGCCGTAACTCATGCAAAGCTGATAGGTGCAAAAAAAATAGTCTGTGCATCAACTGGCAACACGTCGGCATCTGCAGGAATGTTTGCAGCAAACGAAGGAATAAAATGCGATGTGTATATCCCATCAGGCCAGATAGCTCCTGGAAAACTTAGTCAAGCATATCAGTTTGGAGCTCAGATAATAGAAGTTGATGGAAATTTTGATGATGCATTAAAACAATCATTGCAAGATGCGCAAAACCATAAAGGATACACGGTAAACTCTGTTAATCCATTTAGAATCGAGGGCCAAAAAACAATTCCGTTTCGGGCACTAGAGTATCTAAACTGGGAGGCGCCAGACTGGATTGTATATCCCGGAGGAGCTCTTGGAAACACAACGAGTTGTGGCAAAGCCCTGATGGAACTCTATGAGTGGGGCTGGATTAAAAAGATCCCAAAGATAGCAGTAATTAATTCTGTGGGCGCAAGTACATTGTCCGATCTGTACAATGGAAAATTTGAAGACAAACTCCGATGGAACAATGGCAATCCAGATACAGAACTAGTCTCAAGATACTATGATCATCTAGATGAAGCAGGACTAAGACCAAAGACCAAGGCGACAGCAATTCAGATTGGCAGGCCTGCAAATCTACTAAAGGGACTGCGCGCATTAGAGTTTACAGACGGGGTTGTAACTACGGTTACGGATTCTGAGATGCTTGATGGCATGTCAGTTGTTGGCCTAAACGGGTTTGATTGCGAGATGGCATCAGGGGCAACGGTAGTCGGAATTAAAAAACTGATAAATCAGGAGATAATCAAAAAAGACGATACGGTGGTAGGAATACTTACGGGAAGGCAAAAGGATGCCATGATACCAGTAGATTATCACCGGGATTCAGAGAACAGGTTTGCAAAACCTCCCAGAAATTAGCCGTGGTTTCTTGAGATTTATAACTCAAGAGTTAAATCCATGTTTTGCTGTACAAAATACAACCAAAAGATGGTGCAGAAAAATTAAATGAGTAATTGTAACGACCAGTTTGAGAAATCCGCAGGGAGAATATAATGGTAGAATCACTGATAATTGAGATACCGGTACTAGCCACGCTAATAGTCCTGTCGGGGTTTTTCAGCGGATTAGAAGTGGCCTTGGTCGGAGTAAGAAAGTCCAAGGTGTTGCAGCTATTCAATGCTGGAAAGAAAGGCTCCAAGGCACTTTACAGATTAAAGACAAACCCAAGCTGGATGATGTCAAGTGTGAATCTTGGAAACAACCTTGTAAATGTTGGAGCATCAGCACTGGCAACAAGTGTGGCAATCAGAATATTTGGCAATGACGGACTAGGTATTGCAGTAGGGATCATGACATTTCTTATCTTGATATTCGGTGAGATCACGCCAAAGACCTATTGTAATGCAAACTCGACAAAGATTGCATTAAGATATGCACCAGTCTTGCTTGCATTTAGCTATGTGTTTTATCCTGTCGTAAAGTTCTTTGAGATAGTTACAAGGGGGGTAGTCAGGGTGACAGGAAGCAGTCACATGCCACCTCCAATTACTGAAGAGGAGATCAAAGGAGTCATAGACCAAGGACTAGAAGAAAAAGCAATAGAGAAAGAAGAGATGGAACTAGTTCATGGAGCCCTAAAGTTTGATGATATTGTAATTCGCTCAGTGATGACACCTAGAACAAAGATGTTCACTTTGAATTCCAAGATGTTGCTCTTTGAGGCATTGCCGCAAATAAACCAGAGTGGACATTCAAGAATTCCAGTCTTTGGAGATACAAGTGATGAGATTGTAGGGTTTGTCCATGTAAGTGATGTTCTCAAAGAGCTCGAAAGAGACAACAAGATGACTAGTCTTGAAAAGATGGCAAGAAAGCCCATCTTTGTATCACAAGAAAAGAGGGTCAGTGCACTGCTAAAGGAGATGAAGGGAAGAAAGACGCACATTGCAATGGTAGTTGATGAGCACGGAGGAGTAGAGGGACTTGTGACCTTGGAGGATCTGCTTGAGGAGATAGTAGGTGAGATTGAAGATGAGACAGATCCCACAAGACATGCAGGATATGAAAAGATTGACAGTGACACCATCATCACCAACGGAGAGATAGAGATTGACACAATTAATGAGATCTTTGATACTAGAATTCCAGAAGGAGATGACTATGCAACACTTAGTGGGCTGTTACATGAGAGACTGCAAGACATTCCACAAGAAGGAGACAAGGTAGAGATTAACGAGTTGCGCATAATAGTTGAAAATACGACAAATAACACCCCTAAGCGAATTCGAATAGAGAGAATCAAGAGCTAGAGGACGCTTTTGGCAAAATGTTCTTCTAGTTTTAGTTTTTTTTCTTTCATGTGAAATATTGACTCTGTATGTGCAAGGGCTTTAGCATATGGCCTCTCAAAGAGCATTGCCTGCATTAGTAGGTGGTTCTCTGGAATGACTATGCCTGTTTGATCGTCTGAATACATTATTTGTATGGTATCCCCAATGGACGCAGTCATGTTTGCATGTATGTGTATCATGTTGGTGTCAGTAAAATTAAAGCCCATGGTCTTTGCATAATCCCTCACATCTTTTGTGCCCTTTGCAGTCCACAATATGGCAACACCGGATTCATCTGCAAATATGTCATGAATCTCAGACGGTCTGGGGGCTGTACTGTCAAATCTTATGTCCATAATGTGCAGATGCATCTGCCGTGTAGGAACCTTGATTGCACGAACATAAAGGGGGGCGTCTTGCCCGAGATACATCTTGACATCATCGCCATGGTGGGGGCTCTGAGTCATCTCTATCGTATCTGTGAGTTCTTTTTGGGTCTGTTCAATGTCTGCCCACCGTCTAATCAGGGTAACATCAAATCTGACCAAATTATCAAACCGCTCACGCAGTGGCTCTAGAATCTTGCCCATGCCTGTAACATTGCAGCTGCCTTGCATCACATGATACTTTGCCAACGCATCATCATAGTTTGACCTTGAATTAAACAACAAGTCAGAGACGGACTCGGCACCGGTTACAGATTCACCGCCCTGGTATATTGCACGAATGTTTTTGGGCTCGTAGAGGTTTTTTTTGTTTTGATAGCCATAACCGCCCGGTGATGCATCAATTACTAGATCAGATTTATCTAGTGCAGACTCTATAGAGCCTGAAACATCATAATCAGAAAATGCATTCATCTTGGATTCTGGAACATACACATCTAGTCCTTGCAAGATGGCATGTCTGACTCTTGGGTCAGGGGTGTGTTTTCCAACACCGACTAGTGTGATTTCAGGATCATCTTTGAGAAATGAGACTAGTCTGCTACCAATAGAACCATACCCATTTACAAAGATCTTCTTCACAAACGAGATATGACTGACTTGTTTATTTAGATTATACTGAATGATATATTCTGATCTACATGTGGATCGGCCATATTCAGATAAAACTAGTGAATTGTAATGGAATCAATTGTGATCGACTTGTAGGCACATTACCAAACAAGTTATTAGGAATATCCTTAAATGTGCAAACCCGAAGGCAAGCTTATGGTAGCAGGGATAGACGATATTGCAATATACATTCCTAGACTGTATGTAGATGCAGCTGATTTTGCAGACAATAGGGGACTAGACCCAGTAAAGCTGCAAAAGGGACTAGGGGTATCTCAAATGGCAATAGTTGATGCCAACCAAGACCCGGCATGTCTTGCGGCAAATGCGTGTCTGAGAATAATGCAAAAGAACAAACTCTCACCAGATGACATTGGCAGACTATATGTCTCAACAGAGTCTGCATTTGATGAATCAAAGGCCATGAACTCGTATGTTATCGGGATGCTAGAGCAGGTATATGGTCAAGGTGCCTTTGAGCACTGTGGCGGTGTTGAGACAAAGTTTGCATGTGTGAGTGGCTCTTATGCCCTATATGACAATACAAACTGGATAAGGGCAGGAGAAGCAGAGGGAAAACATGCACTGGTAGTAGTATCTGATATTGCAAAATATGATATGGGTTCAAGCGGAGAGATGACACAGGGCGCAGGAGCAGTAGTGATGCTCTTAAATGACAACCCTAGACTGTTAGCATTTGACCCCAAAGTTACAGCAACGTCAATCAAGGACGAATATGACTTTTATCGGCCTTTTGGAAAAGAGACGCCAATAGTTCATGGACAGTATTCTAATCTATTATACATGATTCAGGTGAGAAAGGCGCTAGAGGCATACAAAAAGAAGGTTATATCATCAGGGCTTATCAAGATAGAGCCCGGTGAAACAATCCTAGATCACATGGACTATATCAACATGCATCTGCCGTACAGCAACATGGGAAAGAAGGCTTTGGCCTATCTAGTCCGACATGAATGGAGGCAGCTTCCTCGATGGAAAAAGATACTACAAGAGATTAATGTAGAGGAACCTGTCCCCAAAGACCCTCGCGGTACAATAGAGTCCGTGCTAGGTGATGAAGAGTTTATGACCAAAGATCACGAGTTTACAAAGCTGTTTACAAGGACTAGGGAATATCAAGAAGTTTACGAATCAAAACTCTCAAGTTCGCTGATTGCATCAAGCATGATTGGTAATCTATACACAGCATCACTATACCTAGGATTCAGGAGCAGTCTAGAGTTCGAGTACCAAAAAGGCATGGATCTAGAAGGAAAGAGGGTGGGATTTGGTTCTTACGGAAGTGGTAGCAGTGCAATGGTGTTTAGCGGAGTAATCCAACCAGATATCAAGGAGATGGTAAGGGACATGAACTTGGAAGCCGAGATCGGGGCGCGAAGAAAGCTGACCTGGGCAGAGTATGAAGAGTTGCATGAGAACAAGCTGATGCCAGAAGAGTCAATGGTAAAGTCAAGAAAAGAGTTTGTGCTAGTAGATGTAAAGACAGAGGCCGAGTCCAGGGGCGAGAGACGATACGTTTACAACGAATAATTCCAAGATAATATCACAAATATTAGGCACAATTCCTCACACAGTATAATTACACAGATTATGCCAATGGACATTGATGGATGCCGAGCAGATCAAAGAGTTTTTGTTTGAATATATAGAAAATTCAGAGACCATACCTGGATTAATTGCAGAAAAGAGATACGATGAGATAATCAAAAATGTCACAGACAGCTGCTATGATAAAATCATATCAATGGAAAATCAAGACCAGTCAGTCCAAGTCCTGGCAACTGTACTGTTGCATTATCTGCTTACATGCGCCCAGATTACAAGCCAGAGAAAGATAGAGTATGATAAGAAAGAGATTGACATTGTAATTCCCGACATAAAGACACTGGAGGGGGATCCAAAAAAGACACTGTTGATTTGCATACCAAAGTCATCAGATCTCAAAACGATAAATGAAGAGATTGCTAAAATGGAGGCAATTCAGCCAGAAAAAGAGAACATTTGGATGGTATTATCCAAAGATACACCGGTGGAGAAGAGAACGTTTGTGCTGTCCAGAAAACACAATACATTCTCAGATATTATTTTTGAGATTGCAAAGTTTAGCAATGTCGGCGGCTCAAGCAAACTGAAAATTTTAAGAGTGTAATTTTGAGTTTATTGTAACAATATTTTCATGTCAATGTTTTTCTGAAATACCCGGTACAATGACAAATCATCAGTATTTTTCATAAACGGGATTGAACCCAAGATCCGAGTCCCCAATATGCTCTTTAAATCACGGGTCAGCACTTTTGTATCATAGCCATCCGAGTCAATATCATTTAAAATTATTCCCTTGATTGGAATATCATACTTTTGGCACATTCTTACAGTCATTATAGTATGATTTATGGTTCCAATTCTAGTTCTAGAGACTATTATTGCAGGTATCTTGAGATGTTTTATCATATCTGCAACACAATAGTTGCGCAAAATAGGAGTCATCACGCCGCCCATTCCCTCAACAAGCATCATGGTGTGACGTCTTGATAGTTTGCTAAAACTAGACCATACTGCAGCAAGGTTTGGTTTTATGCCCAGAGTCTTCCATGCAGTGTATGGAGATGCAGTGATTGGAAAGAACTGTGGATTTATCAGATCTTCGGGGTCGTCTACTTGAGCGGCGTCAGATAAAATTTCGGCATCTTTGGATCTAAACCCGCGTCTCTGAGGAGTACCTGCAGCATATGGCTTTGTCACACCTACATCAATTCCAGATTTACGCAGAGTTACTGCAAGGCCTGCGGCAATATGCGTCTTGCCGACATTAGTATCAGTGCCGGTAATAAACAGCGATTCCAATGAAAACCAGTATAAATTATGACAGATTAATCTTATCGTTCGATTTTTATGAACAATAGAACCACAAACACTCAACTTGACTAAGGCTAGTTTTGTGTGGCATCCCAACACTCAGATGAGGGAATGGGGGGAATTTACCAGTATTTCAAACGCAAAAGGCGTGTGGCTGACTGATTCCAAAGGCCACAAGATGATTGATGCCGTAGCTTCCATGTGGTGCAATGTGTGGGGGCATTCAAACAAAGAACTAGTTCAGGCCATCACAGAACAGAGCAGAAAAATACAGCATACATCCATGTTCAACCTGACAAACAAGCCAGCAGAAGAATTAGCAAAGACCCTAGTAGAGTTGTCCCCCGGAATGCACAGGGCATTTTATTCAGATAACGGGTCATCGGCAATGGAGATTGCACTCAAGATGGCACTACAATACCAAAAGAATATCAGAGATAAAAAGAGAACAAAGATTGCGGCATTAAAGAATGGATATCACGGAGACACGTTTGGCTCTATGTCAGTGGGGTATACCCCAGAGTTCTTTGGCAGATTCAAAGAACAGTTGTTTTCTACTGTTCAGTTTCCAGTACCACACAGATACAAAATGCCAAAGGGATACGACACGTCAGACTATGAGAATCACTGTCTAGATAAGATGGAAACTAGATTTGCAAGAGATGACATTGCCGCGCTTGTGATGGAGAGTGGCGCACAGGTAGCAGCTGGGGCAATAATTTATCCCAAGGGGTTTCAAAGGAAGGTAGGCAAGCTGTGCAAAAAATTTGGTGTGTTGTTTGTACTAGATGAGATAGCAACTGGATTTGGGAGATTGGGATCAATGATACAATACACAGAGCAAGGTAACAGGCCAGATGTAGTAGCATATGGAAAGATGTTGACAGGGGGATACATGACGATGGCGGCCACACTTGCCAGCAAGAAAATCTATGATTCATTTCTAGGGGATTTCAAAGAACACAAACACCTCTTTCATGGCCATACATATACAGGCAATCCACTTGCAACGGCTGTTGCATACAAGAACCTGCAGATGTACAAAAAGTATAATCTGATAAAAAAGATACAAAAGACTGCAAAGATCTTTTACGAGTTTTATGACAAGATCTCAGAGATAGACATAGTAGGGGACATCCGGCACAAGGGGATGCTCATGGGAATTGAGCTAGTATGCAATAGAGAGAAAAAGACCCCCATCGCACCTGCAAGGTCAGTTAACAGAATCATCTTTGAGGAGGGAAGAAAGAACGGAATCTATCTGAGAACACTTGGAAATATAGTCATGCTAGTGCCACCTCTGGCCATCTCTGAATCAGAACTAAGAATGCTCCTAGAGAGAACCATAGCCACAATAAAGTCTGCAAGACCAAAGGTAATCTGATTATAAACTGCACACACACAGTCACGACTCATTCACCATAATGGTTCAGAGGATTACCCATTTACATACAAGTCGTCTAGATAACACGACTGCCTAGGTGTGGGGCATTTGCATTATTTTTATAAATGAAATATTTTAGAGGGAATCATGAGTGATTCGCAGTTTATCTCAGAGTGTCAAGAGAGCGTATTTTCAGGCATTGGAATATCCTCAAAAGACGCCAAGAGACTGTTTTACATGCCTGACAAATACCTAAGAGAACTAGCACGATGTGCTGATGAGATCACACATGACTTTAATGGTAATAAAGTAGATGTTGAGCAGCTAAACAATATCAAAAAGAATGCATGTAGCGAGGACTGTACGTTTTGCGGCCAGTCTGCATTCTTTGATACTGGCATTGACACATATCAGTTACCGCCTCCTGAGGAGATAGTAAGCAAGGCACAAAAGGCAAAAGATGACGGTGCCGAATCCTACTGCCTGGTTGCGGCCTGGAGGGAGCCATCATCTGATGATTTTAAAAAAGTTTGCAAGATAATTAGTCAAATCAATGATAATGTTGGTATCAGTGTAGAGTGCAGTCTAGGGTTTCTCACATCAGAGCAGGCAAAAAGACTAGCAGAACTCGGTGTAAAGAGATACAACCACAATCTAGAGACTGCGAGATCAAAATTTTCAGAGATTTGTACAACCCACACGTATGAGGACAGACTAGAGACATTAAAGATAGCAAGGGATGCCGGCCTAGAGTTGTGTACAGGCGGAATCATAGGGTTAGGGGAGACCAGGGCGCAGAGATGGGAGTTTATCGTAGAATTATCACGTCTATATCCTGAAGAAGTAACAATCAATATTCTTGTGCCAGTGCCAGGTACGCCACTTGAATTACAAACAGATATTCCAAAGTCAGAGATTACACGAATGTTTTCTGTGATTCGATTTCTATTGCCAGAGTCAGTAATAAAGATCTCAGGTGGCAGGGAATCAAGACTTGATGATGCCGGAGAAGAACTGCTCAGGAGTGGTGCAAACGGTATAATCACCGAAGGATACCTTACCATGGGTGGAAATGAGGCCAAAAAAGACCGTGAGTTAATTGAAAAGATTGGCCTCCACACATAAGCTAAAGTTTATTGATGCACAGCTACGAGACCAAAGGCAAGCTGGCCTTTACAGAAGATTACAATATACCGTCACAAAAGGCTCTAAAATAACGATAAACAAAAAGAGCCTAGTCAATCTGTGTTCAAATGACTATCTTGGAATGCCCACTACCAAAGTTCAGACAGGCCAGCTACAGTCAAGCTCAAGACTGATTGCAGGAAATGACGAGTCATACCACAGACTAGAAAATGCACTTGCAAGACACAAATCACAGCAGAGCAGCCTGGTATACCCGACAGGATACATGGCAAACCTTGGAGTAATATCTGCCATTGCAAAAAAAGGCGACATTATTTGCAGTGACGAGTTAAACCATGCAAGCATAATAGAGGCAGTCAAGCTGTCTGATGCCCGAGTCATAATATACAGACATAATGATACAGATGACCTAGAGAGAAAGCTACGACAGAGGGCAAATAACAAGTTTGTAATTACTGAAGGGGTCTTTAGCATGGACGGGGATCTCTCACAGCTAGGGGAGATAACAGAGATTGCACAAAAGCGGGGGGCAATCACAATACTTGATGATGCCCACGGAGACTTTGTACTAGGTAGAGACGGGAGAGGAACACCTAGTCATCTCCGAGTTGCAAAAAAGATAGATTTGTACATCAGCAGTCTAAGCAAGGGACTAGGATCATTTGGTGGATATGTCGCATCGCCGAGCAACGTAACTGAATTGTGCATCAACAAAGCAAAGTCATTTGTGTATACATCAGCGCTACCGTCATTTATGATAGAGCATGCGTTTAAGAGGTTGCAATACCGCAGAGAAAAGTACAGGAAAAAGTTGCAAAGAAATTCAAGTATGCTAAAAAACGGACTCGGGCAGATAGGCTATGATATCCGTTCTGCAACTCAGATAATTCCAATAATGATAGGGGATGAAAAAAAGGCAGTGAGATTTGGGGAATTCTTGTTTGAGCGCGGGATATTTGTTAGGCCCATTCGATACCCCACAGTTCCCAGAAATCAGGCAAGGCTACGGATCTCAGTTACTGCATGGCTGACAGAGGCTGATATTGCAAAGACCCTCAGAGTCTTTGAAAAGGCATACAAGAGATTCTGTTAGCGCATTGCATCAAAGCCGCCTATTGCAGGTGAACCAATAATTACGGCCAGAGTGACTAGGATACCCAAGACAACGCCTACCACGATAAATCTCTTGTTCATAAATGATAGCCACTGTATCCTAGTTAAAAAGCAATCCACATCTGGATGAGATATGGAAGAAGCCTTTAAAGTAAAAAATCACAATTTACCAGCATGGCAGACCCGAGCATCGTTGTAGCAGTACTTGCAGGTATTAGTTCATTTATTGCTCCTTGTATATTACCAATGATTCCTGCCTTTCTTGCATACATATCAGGAACAACAGTGACTGAGCTTGGCTCCAAAACCGGGACTGTCCTCGCAATTAACCGAAGAAATATTGTACTAAATACCGTATTTTTTGTTTTAGGATTCTCCATAGTGTTCTCCGCACTGGGCGTCTTAATTAACAGCGTCCTATCAAGTGCCGCAGGTGAATTTACAGAGAGCCTCAATATAGTTGGCGGAATAATCATAGTTTGCTTTGGAGTATTTTTGCTGCTATCTACAAAGATTAGAGCATTGAACGTAGAAAAGAAATTCTTTCCTAAAAATCTAAAATCAAGCTATCCAATGTCATTTGTGTTTGGCCTAGCATTTGCAGCAGGATGGACCCCCTGTGTTGGTCCCATACTTGGAACCATACTCACACTAGCAGCTACTACCCCCTCTACTGCATTTAGCCTGTTGCTTGCATACTCGTTTGGACTGGGAATTCCATTTGTCCTGATGGGTGTCTTTTTCTCAAGGGCCACCCGAGTGATTCGCTCAATGAGCAAGCACCTAAAATACTATAATGTAATATTGGGAGCATTCATAATAGTACTAGGAATCTTGGTTTTCACTAATCAGCTTGCATACATTGCAAATATTCCGTTTCTCAATGAGTTGGTGCTGCTAGGATGAACTCGGACATAAAGACAGGACTGGCATTGGGAATTATAATTGTCGCAGGCCTAGGCATATTGGGAGTGACGTTTTTGTCCCTTGACCAAGAGGTACAGTCAACTAACTTTGTAGGGACAGGCTCACAAGACAAGTCTGGATTCAAGAGAGCCCCCGACCTTGTAGGTGTTGCAAACTATCTAAACACAACACCTGAAGAGTTAAGTGAGAAGATCAAAGGCAGCGTGGTACTGTATGATATCTGGACATACAGCTGCATAAACTGCATCAGAACACTGCCACACATTGTTGCATGGAATGATAAATACGCAGACCAAGGACTCTTAATTATCGGTGTTCATTCACCAGAATTTGAGTTTGAAAAAGATCTTGGAAACGTAGAGACCGCAGTCAAAAAGTACGGAATAAAGTATCCGGTAGTCATGGATAATGACAAAGAGATATGGAAAGCCTTTGAGAACAGGTTTTGGCCAAGAAAATACATTGCAGACCATGAGGGATTTCTAAGATATGACAAGATAGGAGAAGGAGGATATCAAGAGACAGAGCGAGTCATTCAAAAGCTTCTTGAGGAGAGAGCGGCCGCATTGGGAATGCAGGTGGCATCAGCATCATCTCTTGTAGACATCAAAGAGTTTGAGCATTCATTGTTTAGGACGCCAGAGCTGTACTTTGGATACGAGTTTGCACAAAACAGGAACCAGCTAGGAAGTGCAGAGGGGTTTAAGCATGGCGAGACCGTATCGTATTTAGAACCAAATAGTATAGAGTTGCATAAATTCTACCCCATAGGAGACTGGACAAACTATAAGGAAAGTATGGAGTTGGTATCAGATACGGGAAAAATCAAACTGCGATATAACGCAAAGAACGTAAACATTGTTACTGCCAACACTGCAGAACTAGAGATATACCTTGACGGCAAGCCCCTGACTGCAGAGCATGCGGGGACTGACATCACAGACGGTAATATGCTACAAATAACAAAAGACGATCTGTACAATATTATCAGTAGCGAGACTAGTTCCACACACCTAATAGAGATAAATGCCAAGGGGGCAGGATTTCAAATCTTTACATTTACCTTTGGATAGGGGGGGGGTGTAACTGCTCAGGGGTGTAACTCCAGTTACACTAGCTTTGGTGACAGACCCGTTTAAAATGAAAAAATTCAAGCCAAATATTGAATCTAAGACATGATAGGCAAGTCCTGGAACAAAACAGAAGGTGAGAGTATCTCTCAAAGGATAATGGGCAGGGTAAGGCCTGATGTACCATTAAAGAACAAGATTGATTTTGCACAAACAAAGCTACAACATCAGATATTAGGACTAGAGGGAATAGTTGGAAAATTACAAAAGAAACATGACATTATATTTGAAAAGATAGTAAATGCACAAAGAGATAACAAGTTGGGATATGCCCAAGCTTATGCCGGAGAACTAGCCCAGATAAGAAAGACAAAAAACATGGTAAGCGGAGCCAAATTGGCACTTGACCAAGTCAAACTCAGGCTAGATACGTTCTCAGAACTAGGAGACGTGGTGGTAACGCTTAGTCCATGTATGGCAATCATCAAAGGGCTGAGTCCATCACTGAGTGGAATAATGCCAGAGGCAAATGCCTCAATGCAGGATCTCTCATCCATTCTAGGCGATGTAATGTCTGGCTCATCAATGGGCATAGGCCAAGGCATGAGCATAAACAACGACGCAAATGCAGATACTCTGGCAATCTTAGAAGAAGCACACAACGTCATTGCAGGACAGACAAAGTCTACAATACCGGATGTTCCTGATTCACTAAAACAACAGATGACAGAGAAAAAGACAGATATCTTTATCTAAGTATAGTTACTTTCTTTTTTTGCTTTTTTGAACCAAGATCTTTTTTATTCTCGAGATGGTCGGATAGCTATAACCGCGCCTTCGATAGTTTGCAATCATCATCTTCCAATTTTTTAGTCGCCACTGCGCCTGCTCCGTAGTCACAGAGTGGACCTCTTTTTGGATGATGCTCTTTCTGCCCACCTTTAGTGTTCCGGCATCCTTTGCAGACCACCGGTTTTTTGCAAATTTCAATCCGGCAAGAATCTCACCAATGGGCATCTCTTTAAAGTAGTCTTTGAGTTTCTTGAGCTCTGCATCTGAGGGGGCATCAGAGATCGGCAATTCTATCACAGACCGCACCATAAACTCAGCTAAATGGTCATAACTTAAGAGAATCTCGCTAAAGTAGAATTAACTAATTGGTTTTAGTCAAGACACACCAGTCGTTATTCAGATATGGGGTTTTGTGGACACCAAATTTTTACAGATCTCGTGATCCATATTTTTTTCGGATGTGATTTACTCACTAGATAATATCATGTTTGGAGGAATTATGTCCACAGTCGTATTAGGTGTCATCTAGAAACCGGTAGTTTGTATGGTAATTGTTTGCGTCATGCCTATCTTTTTCAAGCTGATTGTACACGATTATATCAAAACAGATTGTTTATCTCACACATACTTGGCAATTTCATCGATGAGATTGTCAAGTATATGTGAATGTTTTGATATGATTTTGTATGATAAAGTTTGAAAAAGCTGGGTACGATCTTAACACGTACAAAAATACCATTTGTCATATCTCCCTCAAATCTGATATTTGTGCGTAAATTACGTTCTAATTTGGACTAGATGCCTAGGGACGCAAAATATTCTCAACTGGTTCTGCTGCAAAGTCTGGCAGTACAGCACCGCCTATGCCAATACTGCGGTCACCTTTTGGGTCGTATGATACGGTAATATC
>DAXZ01000046.1 GCA_002506665.1 Nitrosopumilus sp. UBA526
ATCTCATCTAATTCTCTGACGTTGGTGCCACGAAATATACGGTCTCTGTGTTCGTACTGTCGTCTGATAACTTTGTTTAAGGATTTTATTGCTTTTGGGTCGACACCTGCATCACCCCTGCTCCGTAGTTATTTGATCACATTTGCCATATGACTTGGCATCATCCAAAAATCCGTCTATCTTGTGCTGATAATTTCTTGAATACTAGTCAATTCCAGCTATTCTCTTCCAGACTTGCCTGTATTCATCTCCAGACAAATGTCTAGATACTGGAACAACTGAATTCCATTGCCGTTCATCAAGGCTTTTAATCCATTCAAGAACATTTGTAGACTTTTTCTGATATTCTGGATTATTTTTTTTGAACATTTTGCCCATTTTTTTAGAAATACTTCGAGGCATGCTGTTGCGTCTCATTAAGATGGCCTCATCAGAATCAACCCCATAAAATATCATTGATGCGATATTGGCAAACTGTCTTTGCTCTTCATCACTTTGTTCTTGGATACCTGATGTAGGCAATTTCTGAATGGCGGCCAAGCCCCAGGTTGCCGAATTTGTAATCTTACTGTATATTATTTTGATACATTTACCTAATGACTCTGTGTTTGTACTGCCAAAATATTCCTGTGAAATTTTATCAAGTTCTTTACCAGAAACCCAATCCACTATGATATTGCTGAGAATCTCTTGAGTAATTTCAGTACCTCTTATTTTAATATCTGATAATTCACGTCTTATCTCCGGAATATCATTTAACATAATTCCAGTCAATTGGACTAAAACCTTGGAGTCTCCAGAAAATAAATTACTACTGTTCCAGTCATTAGATTTTATGTGTAATTCATTCACTTTGGATATGGTCTTTGCTATAGTTTCGGGCATAAATCCAGTAATATCTGAAAGCTTTGCTAGTCCTTTGTGGCCGTCTAGACGTTTACCATAGTCTTCGACTGCAACAATTAATTTCTTTTTATTTTCCTGCGATAATTGAGAAAATCCATACGTTCTCTCTAAATTGATGTTTACATCTATAATAAATTCTTGAAGATTATCTGCTTGTCTATACATGTGTGATATGTATTGTAAAAAAGAAGACCATTCAGGTTCATTTGAGTGTGCTGACAAATTGAGTTTCTCCTCTAATCGTATAGCATCATCAACCATGCTCTTGAGAACAGAGACGAGATCTTCTGTTTGTTTTTTGACATATTCTGCCACTTTTTTTGCTTCTTCTGAATCTTTCTTATCTACTGCAATCCCAATCAAACCGACTGAGCGTTGATCAACTCTTCCTGCTCTTCCAATTATATTCCAAAAATCAGTTGAGGGCATCTTCCCCCCTGGATATGAATATGTACTTAGCAAAACTGCGTTTACAGGAAAATTAATCCCCTGAGATATTGTAGTAGTCGCAACTAGAATTTTTAATGAACCTTTCTCCATTAACCACTCTGTTAATTCCTTGATATCATCAGGCAGGCCTGCATTGTGGACTCCGATACCTTTCTTGATATATTTTGCCAATGGGAATGATTCACCTAATTCCGCTGTTACATATCTTGAAACTAATTCCAAGTCAGAATCACCAGTTATGTCTGGAAGAATCTCTCCAAGCTTTTCAGCCATTGACCATGTATCTTTAATCCTATATCCAAGAATCAGTATTTTCTTGGTATTTTGTAGATGTGATGCCACTAAAACAGTTAGGTCGGATTTTGAGCGACGAATTTCACTAACACTGAACTTTTTACTTGTAGATTCTCCTAATCTAATTTCATTTTCTAACTCCATTGTTAAACTATGTGTCACAAGAGGTTTGAAATGAGTAGTGATCCTATTTCTCTGTCCCTCTCCATAATACAATCCCACAACTTTGTCGTTGGGTTGCCACCAATCAAGCTCTACACTAATTGATCGTGGATTGAAGGGATCCAACCACTGTGCTACCTCTTTATAATTTGGAATGGCGGGACTCATCAATAACAAATTAGAGAACTTGCAATCTTTTTGGATGTTGGCAATTAACATCTCGAGATTTAGTCCTCTGGTTTTATTAGATATATTATGTGCTTCATCAATGATGGTCAGAACTAATTTTTCTGCAAATTCTTTTTTTTCTGGATGTCTAATTAACAAATTTAATTTCTCTGGAGTTGTCACTAGAATATCAAACGATTTTAATTTTAGAATATCTTCTTCAAATGAATCAATCTCTAGTGCTCCACTCATCTTTTCAACGCGTATTCCAAGTGGTTCAGGCCCCAGATCACGTCGTAATCGGGATGTAATCTGATTTACCAGGGCTCTTGTTGGCACAACATATACGATTTTACCGTCTGTGTCTTTAAACTGGTTTAATGCTTGGAGGATTCTAAATTCTGCAATAATTGTTTTACCACTTGAGGTTGGCAAATTTACCACGATTGCTTTTGAGGTAGGGTCAAGGAGATGTTGATCTAATAATGCAACTCTTTGAGGATAAAGCAGTTCATATATCGGTTTTTCTTTATTCTCTGTTACTAGCGTGATAAATTTTAATGCTCTAGAGTTGATTTGACCGGCAATATTCCAGATAGAGTTTTCAACCATTTTAATAAACGTGGTTTTTAGCATTCTTAGAAGAAGATCTAATTCAAAAATTCGTGCATTCTGACAGTGCCCAATCGCTATATCAAAATGATGCTGGAGTCTGTCTGTAATATGTTGACTAGAACTCCCTCCTTTCATCATATACTGTCCTAAGAGTTCTACGGCTTTAGCTAGATGATAATATGATACAAGTTCTAATGCAGCTGCTCTCTTGTATTGCTTTTTTACTTTTCCTAGGAATTTTTCTTCATATTCTTTTTGATCGTTTCTTAATTTTGTAATGTATCTGCCTGTATCTGAAAGATCCTTCCATGTCTCTTTTTTTATTAGATATAGAATAGCTTTGTAGATATCTGACAATACTCTGAAATCCCAATCTGAATTTTTTTGACTCTCAACTTCCCAAACAATCTCCTTGTTTTCAATCAAAAATCGCTTCATGTCTTCCCATTTTTCACCAAGATAAGAATAGGCAAATAATTTCAAAACATGTTTGATCTTGTCTGTGGGTTCAGAAGGAATTGGCATGACTTGTAGTAAATTAAAACAGTCATTGCAGATTTTATGAAATTTTCTCTTCTCTTTTAACTCGGTTCTACCAAAAGGCTCTCTCCACAAATCAACTATTACAAGCTCAAAAACGTCTATGACCTTTTGAATTTCATCATGATCTTTAGAAAAATTTTTGTCTCTTTCTAAATACTTGTGGAGTTTTATATCATTTACTGCCCTTAGCGCTTTATCATAATTAATATTATTGACTGATTCTAAAATTGGATGCTCGATCATCAATGTTGTTTCCCCATAACTTCAGCATACTGTGATTTCAAAATAGGCAAGTATAATGAAAGCAGTTCAAGATATATTTCATCTTTCATGCGCCGTACAATTTTTCTAAAAACTGATTCCAGGTCTCTTTTATTAGGCATAACGCCCCGAATCATGACTCCAAAAATTTTGAATTCTCCAGTATTCAAATAATTGCTTGCCGCTTTTATCCACATCTCTTTATCATTATCATGTGAGCCCACTTTAAATCTTAACCATCTAATCAACTCCATGCGTTTTTTTGAATCATCTCTAATTTCGTTTAATTGTTTTATTAATCCATCAGATCCATACACTATGCTTGGAGGATTTCTATCCTGATCTGAGGTTTTGACCTCTCCAAACAAGAACAAATGTCTATCATTAATTTTTACAAATCCCACCATGTCGGTTCCCGGAAGATTTGATCTTGAATCTTTTGCATCTCGGTTGTCGTTGTATGGGAAAATTACATCACAATAATCTTCAAGAAAACACTCTGAGATCTTTTCGCCAATTTTCCAGTCTCGTGGAATCTCTTTACTCTCAAACATTGATTTCAAATTTTCAGAGTCAAACTCAGTTTGTTTAACTTTATCAAAGGAATTTAGTAAATCTTGGGTTCCTTTTGCATCATAAAATCTTTCATTCACCCTAGTACTCAGATATTCTTTAAATTCTGAATCACTAAGACATATTCCACGATAACTTTTCCTTTCTTTTGAATATTTGTATGATGTATGAACTATCAAAGCTGGTCTATCTCTGATGGGCATTATTTAGCATAAAAATTCACCCTAGTCTCAATTTACACCTATAATCAACATTTAGTTAAAGAAACGGTAAAGTATTTGATGCCTCATGCAGAGATATAGTTAGAAAGATTCAATAGAATTATGACCAAACAGTATCTGAATGTCATTTGACAAAGATTTGTTGGACACTTTGATGGAATTTAATGAAAAAAATTCCCCAAAATTCACACTATACATAAATGATAACGCATATGATGCCACATGCACCACAATTACCAATTCCTCGATACCTGTAAACGAGCCGACAACCCGCGGTGGGGCATACTTTTCTGACAAGTTTGCATACAAAATAAAGTGTACAGTTGGGGATCTATCCATAGTTCCATTACTGACAAAGCAGATGCTAGGCCCAAATACGGAATTTGGCGAACTAAAGATTACCACAGTTATTGAATCTGACAAGGGCCCTGCAACTGTTAATATCTTTGCCAATCTGACAAACAGCGTTCAGACTCTGAGTTTTGTCGAGCTCTACATGATTATTGTAAAGCTAGAGTCCTTCTAACCTGCCTTGAAATATCTGTCGTATCTGTCCCTGCGTTCCTCATCTGACAGTATCTCGTATGCTTTGTTTAGTTCTGCCATCTCGACTTCAGAGTCTTTTTTTGTCTTGTCAGGATGTATCTTTTTTGCAAGCTCTCTGAATTTTTCTCTGATCTCATCATGTGTTGCCTCCCTTGAGACTCCTATTATGTCATAATAGTTTGGCAGTTCATTACTGTCTGCAGCATCTCGAAACTCTCTGTCTTCTTTGGTGTTTCTTCGCTGACCCAACTCTTCATAGTCCTCCCCCCAGTCTGAATGATACTTTTCAAATGTCTTGTCTTTTTTTGATTCTAGCTCTTCCTTGTCATAAGACGTCTTTCGCCTGAGGATTATGTCTCTTGTTAGAAACAAAACAATTGCTACAACTGCAATTATAAAACCCGAAAAGAGCATAATTCTCTCATCATCTGTTATCTCTAGTTCCATGTCTAGACTGTCACTTTGTGCATCTACTAGATGCAGTCCTCCAAGGATAATTATTGCAGATACGACAATACTAAACTTGATCATACTCTATTTCCTACGACAACCTGAAATCTTCTTTTACGGTATTTAGCACTAGATGTGTAATTGTATTATCCACGCTTGGAATAGCGGCCAAGCTCTTTACAAATTTACTCAATCCATTTCTGTCCTTGAATTTTGCAATAATTACAGTGTCCGTCGAGCCTGTAATATCATACACCCCGCAAACATTCTCAAACTTTGATATCTCATCTTCAATCACCACAATCCTGTCATCCTTGACTATTATTTCAATTATCGCAGTCAGCAAATATCCCAGTTTTTCATGATCAATTATCGCAGTATACCCGCAAATGATCTTTTCTTTTTCCAACTTTTTGATTCTAGATAGAACCGTAACTGTTGAGATTCCTAGTTTTAGGGCAAGGTGTCTTGCTGACTGCCGGGCATCGGCTGAGAGATTCTTGAGAATCCTCTTATCTGTCTTATCTAGGTTCATACTATGTCGTGGTAAAAAATATATTTAAAATTTCACAAATTCTCATTTTAGAACCACGCTTCAGATTTAATAGAGATGATTACCTATATTGATTCATGAACAAGATCGAGGAACTTGTCAAAAATGGACGCTCTATGATGGATGAATGCAGATTTGATGATGCCCTTGGGTTCTTTGAGCAGGCCCTCCTGCTGAATCAAGATGACCCTGACCTCTGGAACAACAAGGGAATCGCACTTCGGAGTCTTGGCAGATATGAGGAGTCCATGGAGTGCTTTAACAGATCACTTGAAATTGAACCCCGGGACAGACACGCCTCTTAAGTTATAGGTACCTGTCAGGTCAATCCATATCATCATACACAATGAGTGACAAAACCAAAAAGATGCTCGCACAAGCATTGGAGTGTGTTGAGGATGGAAATTATTCTAATGCCCTAAAACTATATGATCTGATACTAAAGGCAGAACCTGACAATGTCGGCGTACTAGTTGACAAGGGCGTAACACTTCAAAACATTGGACGACTTGGACTTGCGATTAAATTATATGACATGGCACTTGTCATCTACCCTGATAATCTTGACGCACTATTAAACAAGGGAACAGCACTGCATTCAGGCAAAAAATATCTCGAGGCAATTGACTGTTATGATGCCACTCTAAAAATTGATAAAAGATGCGCCATGGCACTAGCATACAAGGGTCTGTCACTAGCTGAGCTGGGACACCTACAAGAGGCACTGGTGCATTTTAAGCGAGCATTATCTGTTGATGAGCACTATGACTTGGCAAGTGTCTCAAAAGATTTAGTACAAGAACTGTTAAAATCATCAAAAGGTAGGGCGTTCTAAAATACCGTAACATCGCCTGGTGCAGGCTCGCGTTTGTCAGGCTTTTTGTTTTCTTTGAAATGTTCTCTATGTGCCAAATCTTGATGCTCTCGCAGCTCTTTTAGATTCTCAAAACCCTCATGACAGAGATAGCATTTTGGTTTGTGCTCATCAACTAGCGGAAGTACCACATTGGCAATATGATTC
>DAXZ01000076.1:0-1289 GCA_002506665.1 Nitrosopumilus sp. UBA526
AAAAATCGTAGTTTCTCCTCCATCGTTTTAGCGTTCTTGTATAATTTTAAAAGTTCTGCCCAGGTCTTTGCATTACCGTTCCATGCGGCAATTGAGCATATTGGCTCTATAAGGTCAGGGCACAGAGTGTTTGGGGATTTTAGGAATTTCTTGTATCTCTCTAATGCAATCTGTGAGACTGTCTCATCATCCATTCTGCCCAATGCCGAGATTACAAATCCACGTAGCAGTGCATCAGTGTGTCTGTCAGACTTTGGTGGCACCCATCCAAGCTTTGAGAGTAGTTTTCTGAGATAGTTGAGTGCATAGCTGCGAATCTCTTCTGCAAATGGCTCGCCAAATGCTCTAAAGTATAGAGATGCCAAATTATGTGCCACATTTACGGATGCAAGATAGCTGTCCTCATCAAAGTATGCGTCTGAAAAGTCAAGATAGTTTCTTGTCTGCTCATTGCCTGAAACACAAAGTGAAAAGAGATCATTTTGTATTGCCCACCTGTCAACTGGTGAGATTCGTTTTTGGTCAACTAACATCTTGAGATCAAGCAAGATACCCTCATCATACTGTACTCTATAGAATCCCTTTCTGCCATAATTTGCAACAAAGCCCACAGTATTTTTTGCGAGTTTTATGGTTGTTGATTTTTTTGCAAGCAGTTTTTGAGATATCACACCATCTAGTCCTAGTGATAGCGGAATTGACCACAGTCCCTTGCTGAATTTTTTCTCAGATTCAGACAGGTATCGTTTCTGTTGTATCTGTAGTGTGCGGCCTTGCTGTGTTATGCCAACTAGTGGAAATCCTGGCTGTTTTAGCCATGTATTAACCATGGATGATACCGGCAGTTTTGATGCGCGGCCAATGGCGTTCCACAGGTCTTGGCCCTTTGCATTTTTGAACTTGAAATCAGAGAGATATTTTTTTAGTCCTCTCTGAAAGTTTGGCTCACCTACATAGTTCTCTAGCATTCTCAATATGCATCCGCCCTTGTCATAAGAGATTGCATCAAAGATTTCACGAATCTCTGCAGGCGAGTTTACGGTAACATCTATTGGGTGTGTGGTTTTTAGCGAGTCTAGGTTCATGGCAGTATTCATTGCATCTTCAATGAACTGATTCCACATGTCCCACTCTGGATAAAATTTATCAACAAACTTTGTTGCCATAAAAGTTGCAAAGCTCTCATTGAGCCACAAGTCATTCCACCAGCTCATTGTAACTAGGTTGCCAAACCACTGGTGTGCTATTTCGTGCGAAATTACTTCGGCTATAAACTGCATTGTTCTAGT
>DAXZ01000076.1:1364-2442 GCA_002506665.1 Nitrosopumilus sp. UBA526
ACTGCAATCAGGTCTAGCTTGGGCAGTGGGTATCGTATCCCAAAGTATTTTTCATAGGATCTGAGTAGCTTTTTTCCCAGCTCCAATGAGAATCTGCCCTTTGATTTGTTACCCCTTGTGGTAATGACTCTGATCTGCGTCTTGCCTGTCCTGCCGTTGAGGTATTCAAATTCTCCTACTCCGAGATATACAAGATATGTTGAGACAAGCGGGGTTTTTTGAAAATGATAGATTGACTTGCCTTTGAGCTTTCTCTTTGATTGTATGGGCATATTTGAGATGGCAGTAAATTTATTGTCTGCAATTATTGTAATATCAAATGTTGCCTTGTATTGGGGTTCATCCCAGCACGGAAATGCACGCCTGGCATCTGCTGCCTCAAACTGGGTAGTGGCAAGATACTTTGTTTTTTTGTTCTGAGTGTATTGGCTGCGATAAAACCCAAGCAGCCGGTCATTGAGGATTCCGTTGAATTCCAGGTTTATGGTTACCATGCCTGTGATCTTTTTTCCTAGCTTTATGCACAGTTTTTCTTTTTTTGCACAGAGTTTTGGAGCAGACTTTATGATTACGCCTTTTGATCTTACCTCACATAGTGTGATCGCTAGTTCTGCACAATGCATTGTGATTAGGTTTGTGGATTTTTGGCAGTTTGCAGTAATTGATTCTGTCCCAGCAAACGTGAATTTTTTCAAGTCAGGCTCAAATGTTAGTTTGTAATTTATCGGAATTGTGTTCACAATTGAGATATTTTGTATATGGCATTTTAAGTATATTGTGAAAGCATATGATCAAATAGGCCTAACGGGATACGAACCACACATTCATGTTTATATTGTCATGGTTTTACATACAATTATTATGAAAGATCAATCCCCCCCCCCCCCCTTTACATATATTTAATAGTCAGGTTTGGTCTGCTAGACAGTATTTTATGTGATAAAACAATGGCAATACAATTCTCTAGCATTGTGATGATAGTAGGGCTGATGTTTGTGGGACTAGATATAATGCCCGAAGTACACGCAGCTGGCGCCAACTTGTATGTCTCTGCAGAAAAATCCGAGTTTGAAAACTA
>DAXZ01000076.1:2521-2938 GCA_002506665.1 Nitrosopumilus sp. UBA526
TGAGAATGGTTCAGGGAACTGACGGTAACTGGTATGGTTACTTTGCTGACAAGACGCAATCTATGCGAGCTGATACTATAGCCACAAATGCCATAGTCGCAGATATAGCAGATGATGACGCCGATGCACGTATGGTAGCGGTAGCTGCATATGCAACAAAAGATGGAGGCGTGGGTCTAGACTTTGGTTATCTGTGTGAATCACCCGGTGCTATATTCTCTGATGCTGATGGCGTGTTCTTTAACCAAGAACCACCTAATGATTGTAATATTACAACAGCCACAACATTTAGTGGTACTTCAAAAATGAACGTACTCAGAGAGGCCAAAGAAGTTAATATGAATACGAATAACGATCATATTACTGGCCAGAGAACTAACACAGACTATTGGCCATTCATCCAACTATATGACTTTA
>DAXZ01000086.1:0-1696 GCA_002506665.1 Nitrosopumilus sp. UBA526
GGATTCAATGGACTAGTTCTAGGATTTGCAAAGAGAAATGACATTTACGGAATAGGGATATATGGTGAACTAAATGAGCCAGACATTCCACAGTACAGAACCGCCGTCAGCATCATCAAGACACTTGAGAGATTGACCTATAGAAGACTAGGAGATACAGGCCGGCTAGAGGAGATGGCCCAAGAGATAGAGAGAAAATTCAAGAACTGAGTTTAATGTGACTTGGCACCCTTGTGAGCTGGGGTGTTCTCATCATGGCAGCCACAGCCGCACAGGTGGGTCTTGTGATTATTCATGCAGTCAATGCATTCAAAATGCTTTCTTGTTTCACAAGCCGCACAGATCATTTCTATGAATGCTAGATAATAGAGGAATTTGAGTTTTTTCTCTGGTGTGGGCACAGCACTTAGGAACAGAACTGTATATCCCCCCTCTAAGGGATGGTGTGCCCCACTAGGTCTAGATCAGCATTTATCAGATATGCCTGCGAATTACTCAAATAAAATTGAAAAATACCAAGTTTTTATTCATACTTTGTCTTAACTGTGCAATCCAAAATAATTCCCGTGTACAAAGCCATAATTACCAGTCTGTTTGTAGTTTTGGTGGCATTTTCATATATGCCAATCTCCCAGGCAGAACTTTGGGAGTTGGTAGTAATGTTGGATATGGAAGAAGGATCTTTTTACTCTGGAGATACGATCAAAGTAACAGGAAAAGTGGTGGACCATGCATATGAGACAACTAGTGGAATCCAGATTATCATTAGTGCGGGGGCACAAACCGTCAAAACATTCACTGATACAGACGGTACATTTAGCGGTGAATTTGTAGACTTTGAAGGCATGCCTGGAACATATCCAGTTAACGTGGCAGCATCATGGTATGAAATGACAGGGTTGGCAAGTACCGAATTTCAGATAAAAGGATACAGCAGTCCCGTCATTGTATTGCAACAAAAGCTGTCTACTGATGAGGCACTAAGGTATGTTGGCGCAGATGAGAATGATTTTGAGAGAGACCCCATAGGCCAGATTTTATTCAGACACTATCAAAAACTGCAAGAGGAGTTGGAAGTAGAGAAGAGAGAATGGTTTGAGCTACATGCTGACAGGGTAATTTTAGAGCAGAAAAGAGAGATTGCCAGAGACATTAGAAATCAGACTGTTGCTGAGAACGATTTAGGATCCGGAACTTTTAGCGGCCAGTCATATCAAAATTATATCAACAGTTTGAATCCAGACATCCGAGAATTGCTGTCCAGTCAGCTAAACTTTACCAAGAATAATTTTGAGGAGGCCCAAAAAACTAGAGACGAGATTCTCGCAAACGGAGGTACGTACGAGGAGGCAAGACAGGCGTATCTAGAGATAGTTTCAATTCCAAAAGAGATTTTAGAGCAGTTCACCCAAGTGCCAGAAACCCAGGACTAGGACTGCGCGTCTTGTATTTTGAGCATACGGGACATAAAGATTGCATTATAAAATAAAGTCAAATAAGATTTCTAGTTTCGTTTGTGGTTTGAAAAGCAGTCATTGCAGTAGACAGGTCTGTCTTCTTTTGGCTTGAATGGTACCTGGCATTCATTTCCACAGTCAGCACATTTTACGTCATGCATTTCACGTGGTCTGTCTCGTCTGCCAAATCTGGATCCTCTACTCTCAGATCTTCCGAATCCGCCACCGCCACCGCCACC
>DAXZ01000086.1:1761-3861 GCA_002506665.1 Nitrosopumilus sp. UBA526
TCTGTCTTCTTTTGGCTTGAATGGCACCTGGCAGTCATTCCCACAGTCAGCACATTTTGCAGTGTGCATCTCTCTTTCGTTATCAAAGGGCATGTCTTTCTAAATCTAGGCAATATTGTACAGTAATAAACTATAGGAAAAAACAAAGTTTGTAGCACAATTCCAAATTCTACACATTATTTGGACAAAATTGGCGATATTTCACCCATGCCTCGGGGTATCGCATCTAGAGAAATTATCTGCCCGGATTAAAAAACATCTATTGTTATAAACTAACCCGGGCTTCTTTGAGATTATTGAGCATGAGGAGATATGTAGGCACAAGAATAGCTACGATGTTTGGGGTATTGATGGTTACACTGCTAATTACAATCGCACTAGTAGGCTCCAATATGGATACGATTCTAAAACAGGGTGTCGTGTTTCAGGTAAGATCCGAGATTACAGAGAATCCGGCTATTGCTAAGAGTTTCTCATCAGTTGAAGAATTTGAGGCATTCATTCAGGCCCAGATTGACAACAGAGTCCAGGTGTTGGGACTAGATGAGCCGTGGTATTCGCCCCAGAGGATAGGTGTGACCATGTACAAGATAATGTTGTTGGATTTTGGTCATGCGACATTTCTGACAAGCGATGAGGGGTCATCAGATGTAAGAGACATACTCTTGGAAAAGCTCCCAAGAACCATATTATTATTCACCACTGCAACGATAATCATATCTGTCGTAGGAATATTTCTTGGGGCATTTGCAAGCAGCAAGGTAGGTTCTGTGATGGATAGAATCACGTCAAGTTTTGCAATTATCAGTTCGAGTTTTCCCGTGTGGTGGATTGGAATGTTGATGATTTTTCTGTTTGCGTTCACATATCAGATATTTCCAGCAAGGGCAACTCCGGATATTTCATCATCAGACCCGGCATACATCGGATCGTTACTATATCACATGACATTGCCTTTAATCACCATTGTGATGATTGGTTTTGGATCATGGGCATATCTGGTAAGAAATTTTATGGTTGGAATAATGCAGGAGGACTTTATCATGGCAAAAAAAACAATAGGCATAAAGCAAAAAAAGATCATCTATACACATGCACTAAAGAATGCCGCACCGCCAATCATTACAATTTTAGCGCTCAGTCTGTCAGGTTCGCTTGGAGGGGCAATCATTACCGAAGCTGTATTTGACTGGCCTGGAATGGGAAGACTGTACTTTGAGGCAATCACGGTGATGGATCTTCCAGTTATAATCGGGGCAACGTACCTGCTTACGGTATTTTTTCTAATCAGTATATTTATCGCTGACTTGCTTTATGGTTATTTTGATCCCAGGGTGAGGACGGGACAATGAGCAGTATTACACCTCATGAGATAAAGCAAGAGTTTCTCAAAAGCAAGATGGGGATTGCAGGAGTAAGCATCCTTGCAATTCTGATTATGATCTCAATTATTGCAATAATAGCAATCCCAGTTGAGACGTTTCAGCAATGGAATAATCCCGGAAACTGGATCTCAAACCCAAAAGTCGCTACTCCGGCATGGGTTAATATCTTTGTGTCTGAAAAGATTCCAGAACACAAGATCTTGGAGATGCCTGTCATAAAAAACACATCAACCCAAGAAATCAATCTCACGTCACACCAGTTCGGATTGAGTTTTGACTATGATGATTTTCCAAATGATTTCATCTATGAATTTTCAGCACAATACTCTGGATCACCGCTGCTACAAATCTCAGTCATCAGACCAGACGGGGTCAAGCTAGAACTGCTCTCAACATCTCTGCCTTTTTCTAATGAGAAGACAACTCACAGCGAGAGAATATTTTCAACAGACAGTGCAATAAAAAAGAATTTGTATCTACAGTCAGACAAATTTGGATTTACATTTAAGAGACTGTCTGCAGAAGACATTGTCTTTTCAAATACCCAGACAAACACGCCGCTAAAGGGAAACTATATCTTTTCTGTGAATCTGTATGGAGTGAATTCAGAAAATCAAATTTATGAATCAAGGCTGATAGTAGGAGGAAAGGCATTCGGAGTGATGGGGACCGACGAGTTAAGACGAGACCTAGCAATAGGACTGCTGTGGGGAAC
>DAXZ01000055.1:0-3322 GCA_002506665.1 Nitrosopumilus sp. UBA526
CACGCTTCCATCAGGCAGAGACCGACCTGTCTCACGACGGTCTAAACCCAGCTCATGTTCCCTTTTAATAGGCGAGCAGCCTCACCCTTGGCCCCTGCTGCAGGACCAGGATAGGAAAAGCCGACATCGAGGTACCAAACCGCGGGGTCGATAGGAGCTCTCGCCCGCGACGAGCCTGTTATCCCTGGGGTAATTTTTCTGTCACCTCCGGGCCCCAATAGTGGGCACACGAAGGATCGCTAAGCCAGACTTTCGTCTATGAATTCCGTGCGTTTGGAAATCCATTCAGTCGAGTTTTTGGCTTTGCCCTCTTCAACGGATTTCTGCCCCGTTTGAACTCAACTTTGGGCCCCTTTGATATCTTTTCAAAGGGGTGCCGCCCCAGCCGAACTGCCCACCAGCACGTGTCTCCGGTCTTCACCGGATAAGTGGTACTGCAAAAAGAGTCTGGTGTTACATCGTTGCTTCACAACACCCCGGAGAGTGTTGAGCATGGCTCCCAGATACCCTGTGCAATTCTTACTATACCACAAGCACAAGCTGCAGTAAAACTCCACGGGGTCTTCTCTCCCCGATGGAAGTTGATGGACTGTTCGTCCACCTTATGTGGCTTCACCGGGTTGTAGGCGGGGACAGTGGGGCTCTCGTTGTTCCATTCATGCGCGTCGGAACTTACCCGACAAGGCATTTGGCTACCTTAAGAGAGTCAGAGTTACTCCCGGCGTTAACCGGCCCTTAGCTCGGTTGAACCCAAGTTTTAGGTACCGGCACCGGCCAGGATTCAGCGACTATACAAATCCTTTCGGACTAGCAGTCGCCTGTGTTTTTATTAAACAGTCGGAACCCCCTTGTCATTGCAACCTGCGATCCCCATTCCTCATGAAGATTGCAGGCATCCCTTATACCTAAGCTACAGGACTAATTTGCCGAATTCCCTCGCCATACGGTATACCCGTAGCACCTTAGCTTTCTAAGCCAGCGCACCTGTGTCGGTTCTGGGTACGAACTTGCATTTTACTAAACATACAGTCTTTCATGGTCTCCTGGACTCGAGAAAACTTCGCTAACGCGAAGCCATTCCTACCTCGGATCGGTTCTCGTCATTACGACACTCCCCAATCCTCGAATAGTTAGATACAACGATGGTTGTACAACCCCTATCCGGAAGCGAACCATACATCTCAAACGCTCAATGCAAGGTACTAGAATATTAACTAGTTTCCCATTTGGTGTACTCTGTTAAGGCACATCTTAGGATCGACTACCTCCAGGCTGATAACGCATTGCCTGGAAACCCTTGCGCTTTCGGTGGTATAGATTCTCACTATACTATGCTGTTACTGCCGCCAAGATCTGCAATAGAAACCGGTCCACAGGACGTCATCGCCCTGCTTCGACCCAATCACTACGCCAACCTACCACGAATCATCTATTTGATGATTATCCAAAGTATCGGTATTTTGCTTTAGCCCCGTCCGTTTTTGAGGCATCCCCCCTCGGCAGGTAAGTTGTTACACACTTTTTAAAGGATAGCTGCTTCTGAGCTTACCTCCCTGCTGTCTTGGCGAGAACACGCTCTTTAGCTTGACACTTAGCAAAAATTTGGGGACCTTAACTTTAGTCTGGGTTAAACCCCTTTCGGTCATGAGCCTTACGCCACATGAACCCGTGTCCTTGCTTCTACAATGTGTATCCGTTCGGAGTTTGAATGAGAGGTGAGGGATCTCTCCCCCGCGCCTCTCTATCAGTGCTCTACCGGAAACACTATCTCCACAAAGCACGCCCTGCGAGACGCTTCGGTTGGAACTAGCGAGCGCCAGTCTAGATTGGTTTTTGACCCCTATTCCCAAGTCACAACAACGATTTGCACGTCAGAACGTCTTAAGACCTCCAGCGGGCTTTCGCCCGCCTTCATCTAGCTCAGGAATAGATCGACTGGCTTCTAGCCTAGCCGCCATGACTCTACGCACTTTCACACGCTTCTCCTGACTTCTTGCGAAGCTGCGAGAACTCGGTTTCCCTTTGCCTACACTTTTACAGTTTAAGCTTGCCATGACAGTTAGCTCCTTGGCCCGTGTTTCGAGACGGAACGCGTGACACTGATGATTTGAACATCAAACCTTCAATCCTATTGCTAGAATCTCCAATCTGAAAAAATCACCTTCCATGCCACGCACGTCTGTAAGTAATAGGTTTCATGCACTTTTCGCCCCCCTTCCGGGGTACTTTTCAGCTTTCCCTCACGGTACTAGTCCACTATCGGTCTTGAGAAATATTTAGCCTCGGATGCTACTTTCACCCATATTCATTGCCCACTACCAAGGACAACTACTCGGGTATGAATAGGACTCTTTACACTTTGCCTAAGGGGGTATCACCCTCTATGCCAGAACTTTTCAGATCATTTTAGCTGTGCTCTGAGATTCCATATTATCATACCAAAACACCACATCTCCCGAAGGATTCGGTTTGGGCTCTTTCCTTTTCGATCGCCTCTACTTGGGAAATCTCTGTTGATTTCTTTTCCACGTGGTACTAAGATGCTTCAATTCCCACGGTTCGACTTCCAATACTAGCGTACTGGAATACACAAATGTGTAAGATTCTCATTCGGACATCTCGGGATCATAGGATGCGTGCGCCTACCCCGAGCTTATCGCAGCTTGCCACGTCCTTCATCTCTCCTCAAGCCTAGCAATCCACCTATTACCGTCTTTACACCGGCATATTCAGCCACATATTACACGACTATGCACGATGATCATTGCAAGCCCCCTGGCGGGGATCCTGCTACATCCTTCATACATCACTCTCGTGATGCATTGCATCGATGATTCAATGCAAAGACTATGTACACCCGTACACTTTCCTTGTCTAAGGAGGTGATCCGACCGCAGGTTCCCCTACGGTCACCTTGTTACGACTTTTCCCTTGTCACGAACCTCAAGTTCGATAACGCCAATTAGACGTCACCTCGCTAAAAGCTCACTTCAATGAAACGACGGGCGGTGTGTGCAAGGAGCAGGGACGTATTCACCGCGCGATAATGACACGCAGTTACTAGGGATTCCATATTCGTGAGGGCGAGTTACAGCCCTCAGTCATAACTGTGGTAACGTTTGAGGATTACCTCATCCTTTCGGATTTGAAACCCATTGTCGTTACCATTGCAGCCCGCGTGTGGCCCCAGAGTTTCGGGGCATACTGACCTGCCGTGGCCCCTTCCTTCCTCCGCATTAACTGCGGCGGTCCCACTAATTCGCCCCACTACTCCTGAGAGTAATGGTGGCAACTAGCAGCAGGGATCTCGCTCGTTACCTGA
>DAXZ01000055.1:3436-3776 GCA_002506665.1 Nitrosopumilus sp. UBA526
TGCGTACGTACTTCCCAGGCGGCAAACTTAACGGCTTCCCTGCAATACTGCACTGGCCTTAAAGCCAATGCATCACTGAGTTTGCATAGTTTACAGCTGGGACTACCCGGGTATCTAATCCGGTTTGCTCCCCCAGCTTTCATCCCTCACCGTCGGACGTGTTCTGGTAGACCGCCTTCGCCACAGGTGGTCATCAATAGATCAGAGGATTTTACCCCTTCCTACCGAGTACCGTCTACCTCTCCCACTCCCTAGCGCTGCAGTATTCCCGGCAGCCTGTACGTTGAGCGTACAGATTTAACCGAAAACTTATAGCGCCGGCTACGGATGCTTTAGGCCC
>DAXZ01000055.1:3921-55674 GCA_002506665.1 Nitrosopumilus sp. UBA526
TGTCTCAGTACCCATCTCCGGGCTACTCCTCTCAGAGCCCGTACCTGTAATAGTCTTGGTGGGCCATTACCTCACCAACAAACTGATAGGCCGCAGTCCCATCCTACGGCGATAAATCATTTGGAACATAAACCATTCCAGGCATAATGTTCTATCGGGCATTATTCTCAGTTTCCCGAGATTATTCCCGTCCATAGGTTAGGTTGACTACGCGTTACTGAGCCGTCTGCCTTGTATTGCTACAATGACTCGCATGGCTTAGTATCAATCCGATAGCAGTCAGGTCCGGCAGGATCAACCGGATTCTGAATTGTTTTTAATTATTGAAAGTACATTTGTACTTTGATTGGAATTGACGGATGCACATAATCTTCACATTTCAGATATTGATCACTTGATCAAATCCTCATTTTTGTATGCGTAACTGGAGGCCCATGAATCACAAAATGGCACATTGCCATACTTCATCACAAGCGCCGCCTATTGCGTTACGTATGCAAAAGCAAAAGAATGAGGAATCCATATAAACCATGCGTGAAATTGTGCCTGATCGGTCAAAATATTGTAAAAATTACACATCTTGTCATGTCGGTTTTTTTTTATCAAAGTGAGCAGGATTGTCAATAGTTAAAATGGCAGATTCTTTTTTGAAGATTGCTTTTGGGAAACTACCTATCAGAATACAAAGAAAAGACAAAGACGTCGGCTAAGATATTTGCAAAGTCATCTAGACTTCATGTAAATGGCGTCTCGCACAACATAAGATTTTACGAGCCGTATCCGTTTGTCGTAAGATCATCTGAGAGGGCAGACCTTGTGGATGTCGATGATAACCGATACACGGACTATTGGATGGGTCACTGGTCTCTGATATTAGGACATGCTCAAAGAGATATCAGAGAGGCTCTGCAAGAACAGATCAAAGACGGCTGGATGTATGGAGCAGTAAATGAGCAGACAGTAAAACTATCAGAGATGATCGCAAAGGCAGTTCCTGTTGCCGAGAAGATTCGTTATGTCACGTCTGGAACAGAGGCCGCGATGTATGCAGTCAGGTTGGCACGCGCAGTTACAAGAAGAGAGATAATCGCAAAGGTTGATGGGGGGTGGCATGGATATACATCAGATCTTCTAAAGAGTGTAAACTGGCCATTTACAGAGTCAGAAAGCAGTGGAATGATTAATGAAGAAAAGATTGTTTCAATTCCATACAATGATTTGGAGGGCTCTGTTGAGATTCTAAAAAAGCATTCTAAAAATCTGGCAGGTGTCATAATCGAGCCCGTACTTGGAGGTGGCGGATGTATTCCTGCAACACAAGAGTATCTCAGGGGGATTCAAGAGTTTGTCCACAAGAACGAGTCATTATTTATTTTAGATGAGATCGTTACAGGATTCAGATTCAGATACGGATGCCTTTATCCAACAATGAGACTAGACCCGGACATTGTCATACTAGGAAAGATTGTCGGAGGTGGAATGGCAATCGGTGTGATGTGTGGCAAGAGAGAGGTAATGCAAAAAGCAGATACTGAAAAAAAGAACAGGGCCGAGCGCGCCTATGTTGGAGGGGGTACCTTCTCTGCAAACCCGGCATCGATGGCGGCAGGATTTGCGACGCTTTGTATTTTAAAATCAAAAAAATCAGTATACTCAAAGA
The DNA here is from genome assembly GCA_002506665.1 of Nitrosopumilus sp. UBA526. Taxonomy (GTDB): domain Archaea; phylum Thermoproteota; class Nitrososphaeria; order Nitrososphaerales; family Nitrosopumilaceae; genus Nitrosopumilus. Next base: position 5,582 of record DAXZ01000055.1, read on the forward strand.
TAAACTCGCTAGGAGATTTTGCCAGAAGGGAGATCACAAAGGCGTTTGATGGCAGAGTAAAGATAACAGGCAAGGGGTCACTGTTTATGACCCATTTCCCAAAAGGGGATGCCGAGATCACAAACTCTGCACAGGTAGCAAGATGTGATTCCCAGATGCTTGGAAGATATCATTTCAAGATGATCGCACATGACGGGATATTCCTTCTGCCCGGCAAGCTTGGCGCCATATCTTATGCGCATACGAAAAAGGACATAGAGAGAATGGTCAAGGCATCTGAGAACTTTGGGAGCTCAGACATGGAGGATGCCGTCCCTCCAAGAGACTAGGCGATTAAAGATACTCACATAGTCTTTGGATTTTATGGTGATATGAACATGGGCAGACAAGCCATCAAACTTGGCCTCAAATATTATGGTACACTCGTGTTTGAAGAAGGGTACTGAGACGCCGATCTTTTGGAGGGTATGAAATTCAAAGTTTTCAATCCGAACGGTTTTTTCTCTGATGCTTACTTGTTTTTGTCCCTTGTTTTGGTTTATGCGCTCATCAAGTGACTTTGATACAGAGTCATTCCATGCAGGAGAATCCTGTGGCCATCGATGAATGTGAATCTTGTCAGCCAGATATGTCAGCTCAACTGCAGGCAATGCTCAAGATGTGTATCAGATTCAAATTAAGCGTATCGTATATTGATAGAATAGCTTGATTTTTTAGAGATTAAAATTCCAGAATATCATGACAAAGAAGAAAGAGGCATATGCCACAGATGACCCCACAGATACGTCTGCTAGGAAACAAGAAGAGATGGCAAAAGAGGCAATAAAGAAATTCAAATCATTGGGGTAACCATCGCAATGTACACAGGGATTATGTATAGCAGACACAAGCAAAAATATGAGGGGTTTACAAGCTAAACTTTCATTAGCAGTACCTGTCTTTGAGATATCATGGGGTTGTTTGGTTCTAAAGTGAATGTAGAGGATTTGTTGTATAATGCAATGTCCCTAATGGAGCAGAGACAGTCAAAGGGGGCCATCGCACTGTTCAACCAGGTTCTAAAACAAGACCCCAAAAACACGCAGGCGCTCTTTAACAAGGGTCTGGCACTCAATCAGGTAAAAAAATACAGTGATGCAATCACGTGTTTTGATATTTTGTTGGAGATTGATTCAAAGGATTCGCAAGCTTGGAACAACCGGGGGATAGCAATGGCAGAAAACGGCAACATACAGGTAGCCGCAGAATGCTATGACAAGGCAATAGAGGCAGACCCAAAAAACGCGGCATCATACTTTAACAAAGGTGTTCTGCTAGACAAGCTGCAAGAGAGTGAGGAGGCACTCCAAATATTAGACAAGGCAATTACAATCGAGCCAAGAAAGCCAAATGCGTTGTTTTACAAGGGAATAATTCTAGGCAAGCTAAAGAGACATGAGGAATCTTTGAACTGTTTTGAAGGAGTATGCAAGAACAATCCAAGTCACATGGATGCGTTTTTTCACAAGGGAATTGAGCTGGCGGAATTAGACAAGCATAAAAGAGCAGTCGATATTTTTGACAAGCTTTTATCAAAACACAAGGACAATGCAAATATCATCTATGCCAAATCAAGGAGTAAGGCGGCGTTGGGAAATTATGCCGAATCATTAGAACTGCTAAGACAGGCAGTTTCCAAGAATCCCAAAACGATCAGAGGCTGGGCAAAAGAAGAGCCAATCTTTGATAAACTGCATACAAATGATCAGTTTAGGAGATTGGTGAAACTATAGGTTTGTCTAAAGGTGTATTATAGTCTCTTCAGAGTCTAGAATGCCAGTCATGCGATAGGGGTTTATTTAAATCACTTATAACGGCTTTTCCAGACGGCTAAATTCTATTGTGCATACCACTAGAACCTTATCCATGTCTACCTACCATATTATGCAATATAGCCGTCCACAGATCCATTTAAGAATAACAAGGAATAGACAATAGGTAATGTCTGAAGAAGGAGATGAATGGAATTCATTATGGCAAGAGTATACAAAATCGCTGGAGAATTGGAGAACCCTTTTTGAGCAGATTCAAAAGGCAAGCAATGAGATGCAAGCAAAGTTCAACGAGGTCTGGGACAAGGCGGCAGGCGAGTCTAGTACCGAGACCATGAAGACGTTTGGAGAGAATTGGCAAAAGGCACTCAATGAGGCCGGATTGAATTCATTCAAAGAGTTTTCAGAGACCTGGCAAAAGGCACTCAATGATACCAGTACATCTGCCTTCAAAGAATTTGCCGAGGATTGGCAAAAAACACTCAGACTATCAGGACTAGAACAGATGAGCGCATATGGCGAGATGATGAAAAAGTTTGCCGAGACGTGGACTCTGATGTGGCCAAAATCCCGATAATTACCCAAGCCTGCTTTGTTCATAAATACAATCCATACACACACTATTCCCTTATGCGTGATCTTTGTCTGTCAAGTAATTTAACCCCATTGATAGAAATTTCTGATATTTGGTATGATAAGCAAATCATTTGACGGTATCAACATGTCCGTAAAACTTGAAGGAATGCCTGAGAATCTAGCAACAGCAGATACCTTTACTGGAAAAAAAGTCATAGACAGGGAAGGAATAGAGTATGGCAAGGTAAAACATATTCACATCAACCAAGACACACTAGCAGTAAACGGCGTGACAATCCATCAAGGATTCCGCAGAGATTATTTTTTGTCAGAGGAGTACATTGACAAGTTTTCTGAAAAGACACTGCTACTTAGCAGACCCCCGGTTAGAACAGGAATACCGGTGACAGATATTGATAGTTGTAAAATTGGCAAGGTAAAACGGCTACACAAAAACCCAGATACTAACGAGCTTGAGACCATAGAGGTCAGCGACGGTTTGATGCATTCAAAGACACTATCAAAGTCTGAGATCTGGGGAGTGGGGGAGAAGGTCATTTTGAGAATGACCAAAAAAGAGTTCAAGAAACTCTGATGATCTCCTAGTATTCACAATTATCAGTCGGTTCTTTTTGAGCAGGCCTCGCAGACAGGAATCCCATCTAGGACTGTTACTGTTACATTTGACGAGTGACATTTTTGACACAATCCTTGCATGTCTGAAACTCGTTATTTGGTCTTTAAATTTTTTATGCGGATCGGATTTTTGGCCTATTGTACAGAAATTAGGTCGCACTAAGTTTAGGTGTCATACAAAGGAATACTTTGCTCTTTATCAATCAAGAAAATCAATAGTAACACGACTTGCGGCATATGTATGGAATCAACCAATGCCGGCCGCGGGGTAAAAAGACATCCATCTTAGATGAAGGTAACGCAGAGACGTTATCAATATGTGGGGTTTCGCAGAACCAGCAATCATACATGACATCTGTATACGTGAAATATTACAACGATGAGAGACTGCATGGCTCATTAGACACAGATGATTCTGATACTAGCATTTGGACGCAGAAAGTCCACAGATGCGATCAGAAAAAGCAGCCCAAATATGACTAGGCGAAATCATTTTCGTACACTACATAATATTCTCATGCATAATAATTAGAAACGTATACAACAACAGAATTTTGTTGATACTGATGAACCCAATATCCATCACAAATTAGACAATAAAAGATCTAAACATATTGTCCTTAGTTCTTCCCGTGGTCTGCCACACTTGGAGGGTAGATTGGCGTAATTTGGAGACGATGTATAAAATCTGCCTTGATGACACTTAGCAATTTATAATTGACATCTGTGATTAATGTATTGTATTCGATAGAGACGAGATCACTTGTCAAATCATTTGGAAGCACGATTGCCGTAAATAATGTCTCATTTACAGTAAAGGAAGGGGAGATATTTGGTTTTCTAGGACCCAACGGTGCCGGCAAGAGTACTACCATGATGATTCTAACTACCCTGCTAAAGCCAACATCAGGCAAAGCTCTTATCTCTGGATTTGATGTGACTGAAAACCCAAAACAGGCCAGAGAGAGTATAGGATATGTCCAGCAAGAATCAACTGTGGATGAATATCTCACAGGAAGGGAGAATCTCATACTGCAGGCAAAGCTAAACCATATTCCAAAAAAAATGATCAAGGAAAGAATTGATGATATTCTAGAACTAATCGAGCTTGTAGAGAAGCAAGATGATGCAGTTGTTACATATTCAGGAGGCATGAGAAAGAGGCTTGATATTGCAGGGGGGCTGCTACACAGGCCAAAGGTACTATTCCTTGATGAGCCCACAGTCGGATTAGACATTCAGACCCGCAGAAAGATTTGGGAATATATCAAAAAGATTCATGTCGAGTTTGGCATGACCATCTTTGTATCCACACACTATATGGAAGAAGCAGACAAGCTGTGTGACAGGGTAGGAATTATCGACGGTGGAGAGATTCAGATAATAGACTCGCCTGAGAGGATGAAAAATGCGATGGGCAACGAGGTCATCTCCATCACAGTTAGTGAGGACAAAGACCACGGCTTGTTTGTGTCCAGAGTCAGAGAACTAGAGGGAATAAAAAAGATTAACGAGGAGGGCCCCAAGCTGACTCTTTTTGCATCTGATGGAGCTCTGATGATTCCAAAGATATTTCAGATATCAGCAGGACTTGGAATCAAGATAGTATCCATATCCCTAACACAGCCTACACTTGATGATGTCTTTATCTCATATACAGGACACGAGATTAAAGACGATGATTCGGGATTCAACAAGAGTCGTGAGCATGCAAAGATGAAGAGGTTGCGTGCATGAACAGCCTGCTTTATGATACCCATACAATCTTTTGGAGGGAGATAAAGAGATACAAAAAATCCCGTAGCGGAGTCCTTATCAGACTGATTCAGCCTGCCATTTGGATCATAGTTATAGGAAATACGTTTTCTGGAACCCAGCCCCTAATCGAGGCGGCAGGATTTGATGGCGAGTATATCGAGTTTATGGCACCAGGTGTCATCATTCTTACTGCAATATTTACCAGCATATTTGGAGGCGTCAATACCTTGTGGGATAGACGGTATGGCTTTATGAACAAAGCACTGTCCTCGCCTATATCTCGCTGTGCAATTGCGTTGGGAAAGATGTCTGCAATATCCCTGATTGCCGCATTACAGGCCAGTCTGATTGTAGGAATTGCCTTGGCCATCGGTGTTAATTTTCCCAACCCCATAATGATAATTCCAATCATGGGCATAGTCATCTTGTTTTCATTGGGATTCTCAGGAATCTCCGTAATAGTTGCAGCTACTGCAAAGTCACAGGAGACCTTTTGGGGTGTGATCAACTTTCTTGGAATGCCACTATTCATGCTAAGTCCAGCATTGTTCCCACTAGAACTGTTGCCTGACTGGCTTGCCGTAATTGCAAAACTAAACCCGGTAACCTATACTATCTTGCTAGTCAGAGAGTTAATGACCGGGGCCTCTGAAAGTGGAATTCCCATAGTTTTAAGCGTGGTCGTTTTGGTGTCATTTGTGCTTGTAATGGTTGCGCTTGCAAGCTATGTGTTTACACGTGAGGTAAACAAGCCATTTTGAGATAAAATTGACAATAATTGTAAAATTATCTAACTCTGGTTATGTTTCTCTGATTTTGTCACACATTGATTGTTGAATCTGATACCTGTAATCATGATTGTCTGTGCAGTATTGCTGGCCGGTTCATTTTCTCAGAGCGTATCTGGATTTCCGGAATACGAGTATCTCACAGAGTGGGGCTCATTTGGGATTGTAGACGCTGGTCATTTTTCACATCCCCAGTTCATTGCAGTAGATGATGAGGGTAGCATCTATGTAAGTGACCTAGGTAACAAGCGAGTTCAGAAATTTACAAGTGATGGGCAATACATGACTCAGTGGGGCAAGAGCGGAAAGCTGCCAGGAGAGTTTCACTATCCTTCAGGAATTGCAGTCTCTGATGATCATGTCTTTGTAGCTGACCGTAATCTTAACAGGGTTCAAAAGTTTACCACCGATGGGGACTTTGTCTCACAATGGGGAGGAAAAGGAATCCATGAGGGACAACTTTACTTTCCAAATGGAATCGCAATAAATAACGGAACAGTTTATGTCGTAGATACCGGAAACCAGAGAGTCCAGATGTTTACCACCGATGGGGACTTTGTCTCATCCTTTGGTTCAAGCGGCCTAGGCAAAGGTCAGTTCTTAACTGCAGTCGGTATAGACATTGACGATAACGGGGACGTGTATGTTGCTGACAGGGGAAACGGCAAGATAGAAAAGTTTGATGCAGACGGTGAGTTTCTAAGATCATTTTCATTTTATTCACAAAAATATGTATTTGCACCACAGGCAGTAACAGTTGATCCTGCAGGCAAGTTGTTTATCGTAAACTCTGCAGACGAGAGAATCCTGCATCTGTCTCAGGATTCAGAGCCAAGGCTGAATTTCTTTAGTCAGATGGGGCCATATCCTAACTCGTTTGATATAATCACAGATACCGCAATTGGGATTAACGGCGAGTTGCTAGTTGTAGATTCTGCAAGCCACACCATAAAGTCATTTGAAACACCGTTTTACACCGAGCCAAAAGTTACTGAGGCGCCAGTTATAGTCAGCGACCAAGGCAACCCAGTGATTATTGCACCTCGCTCATTTGAGATAGACGCCTATGATCTCCTAACCATGATATCAATTGGCAGTGCAACTGCAACAGATGAGGACGGTATTAGCTCAATTACCAACAATTCAACAGGTGTATTTTCCCCAGGCGTGACTACAATAGTCTGGAGTGCAGTCGATGTCAATGGATATTCATCTAGTGCATATCAGACAGTCACAGTAAAGGTATGTGGAGATGCATATTCAAAGTATCACGTGATCAATGGAACCCAAGGGGATGATGTCATCCAAGGAACAGATGGAGATGATGTGATCTTTGGACTGGCAGGAAATGATCTCATTTCTGGCGGACTTGGAGACGACTGCATCTTTGGAGGCCACGGCGATGATATTATCCTAGGCGGTGACGGAGATGATACCATAAGAGGCAGATCCGGTAATGACATACTAAAAGGACAGTCCGGAGCAGATTTGATTTATGCCGGGGCTGGCTTTGATGTAATAAATGGCGGTGAAGACATTGATCGATGTTATCAGGATTCAGGAAAAGACATGCTGTTAAATTGTGAATCATAGTCTTTGGTAATTCCTTAGATATCTGGATAGTAGGAACAGATTTACATTTACTGTCTTGTTTTCGTAAGACTGATTTGCCAAAATGCGATCAGAGCAGGCAGTATAGCTTGATCATGTTAACTATATAGAACAATATACTATATGTTCACTAGTCTTATGACCGGCGATATAATCATCAAATCATGGGACAATGGCTATCTTGGATCAAATCCAATGAGAAAGAACTCTTGACGATTCTTGACAACTTGGCAAGAAAGGCAGTTGAGACAGCCGAAGCAGTAGTGGTCTTGTTTGAGGACATTGGTAATGAACAGCAGGTAAGAAAGATTCACGAGCTTGAAACCCAGGCAGATGTATTGACACGTGATATCTTTTCTGAACTAAACAAGACCTTCATTACTCCACTAGACCGGGAGGACATGCAACGAATTGCATCAAAGATTGACGATGTGATTGATTTTATGGATGGAATTGCAGCAAGGGTTTACAGCTACAAGATCACCGACCCCCCACCATATACAAAAGAGATAGCAGCTGAACTAGTAAAGGCCACAAAAGAGGTAGAATACATGATTTCAAAACTGCAGAAAATAAAGAATCCCAAAGACATGATTGAGCACTGCAGAAACACGAGTGATATTGAGCATGTAGTTGATGATCTATACAGGGATGCCATAAGAGAACTCTTTGAGACAGATGATGCAATCAAGATCATAAAGCTAAAGGACATCTATGAGACCATGGAGACGGCATCTGACAGGTGTGTAGATGTTGCAGATGTCATCGAAGATATCGTTTTAAAATATACCTGAGATGGTACAATGATAGAGATAGCTATAGGTGCAATCATTGTTGCATTAATCTTTGATTTTGTAAACGGTTTTAATGATTCGGCAAACTCTGTTGCCACCGTAATTGGAACGCGTGTCCTAAAACCCATCCATGCAGTAGGCATGTCTGCAGCTATGAATTTCATCGGGCCTTTTGTTTTTGGAGTTGCCGTTGCAACCACCATTGCAAAGGGAATTGTCAGTCCTGATGATATCACAGTATACATGATCATAGGCGGATTAGCAGGCGCAATTAGTTGGAGTGTACTTTGTACCTACTTTGGATTACCAATCTCAAACAGCCATTCATTGATAGGTGGAATTATGGGTGCAGGTATTGCAGGACTGGGATTTGAAAAATTAGTCTATGGTGGTCTAACCAAAGTCTTTGCAGGAATTGTAATTGCGCCAATCGGGGGAATAATATTTGGTATTTTGCTGACAGGACTAATCATCACAGTCTTTGCTAGTCGCAGACCAGGACCGGTAAACAAGACTTTTGGAAGACTGCAGATAATCTCATCTGCGTGGTTTGCCCTAACTCACGGGGCAAATGACGGACAAAAGACCATGGGAATAATAGTGCTAATCTTGTTCTCTGCAGGATTGATTCCCGAACTTGAGATGCCACTGTGGGTAATCTTTGCTGCTGCCACAGCGATGGGCCTAGGAACCTTCTTTGGAGGATACAAGGTAATCAAGACACTTGGAGTCAAGATCACACGACTAAAGCCATACCAAGGGTTTGCCGCAGAGACCGGAGGTGGCATGATGCTTGCAGTATTTGCAATCTTTGGGATTCCTGCTAGCACCACACACGCAATAACAGGCACCATCATGGGTGCAGGTGCGGCACGTAGAAAACGTGCCGTAAGATGGAAGGTCAGCAGGCAGATCATATTTTCATGGGTAATTACCATCCCGGGTAGCGCTGCAATGGCAATAGGATTTACGGTTCTTATCCACCTGTTTGTTTGATAACGTTTGTCGTATAATTCATTAAATCGCACCAAAATCAACGATATGAATAATGCTAGAAGGGCATTACGTCAGGATATGGACACAATATCACCAATTTTGTCTAAATAATATGTTGAATTTGGAATTATGCGACAAACCTGATTTGATGTCTTGATTTTTATTTTACCTGAATTTTTTGTTGAGATATTCAGATGGATATATTACAACTAATTCAGGCAAACCTGCTTACGCCCATAATTCTATTCTTTTTGTTTGGAATAATTGCAGCTAGAATAAAGTCTGATTTAAAGATCCCAGAGGCCATATCTGAATTTTTGCCAATCTATCTTCTAGCCGCAATCGGGCTTCATGGAGGAATAGCGATGAGAAATACAGGGTTTGAGAATATGTTGGTTCCAATGCTAGTTGCAATCGGGTTGTCCTTGCTGTTTACGTTAAATCACTATCAAATTTTGCGGAGACTTGGTAAATTCAGTATCTTTGATTCTTATGCATTGGCATCCACCTATGGCGCAGTAGGAGCCGTAACGTTCTCAGTCGGATTGTCCTTTCTCAAAAACCAGGGAGTGACATCAGAGGGGTACCTAGCTGCAGTATTGGCGGTTTTAGAGCCGGCGGCCTTTATCATGGCAATATTTCTGACAAACATGGCAGTCTCAAAACAGATTCGCCAGAAAAAAAAGTCCTTTGCAAAATATGATACGTCTGAGATGGGCATTGATAGTGCAAAGACAAAGCTGACCCAGGTATTGCACGAATCAGTCACAGGCAAGGCCATTGTGATTCTCCTAGGAAGCATAATCATTGGTTATATCATAGGAGAGCAGGGGTTTGACTCGATCAGAATTGTTTTTGATGAGATGTTTACAGGCGCGATTGTCATCTTTATGATCGAGATGGGCATAATTGCAGGTCAGAGGTTAGATGACATCAGACGGGTAGGTATCTTTCTGACTGCGTTTGCAGTAATCATGCCCACATTCAACGGGGTTATCGGAGTCCTAGTTGCAACCGCAATGGGTCTGAGCATAGGCGGCTCTGTAATGTTTGGTCTACTTTTGGCTAGTGCGTCATTTATCGCCGCTCCTGCAGTTCTTCGTCATGCAATCCCGCAAGCAAAGCCTAGTCTTTACATTACGTCAGCTCTAGGAATCACGTTTCCATACAATATAATTGTCCTGCTTCCAATCATGTTTACAATCTCAGCGGCAGTACATAATACAGAGGTAGTAATAGACATATTCCGTCACATGGCAGAGGTATTGGTATGAAATTCTATAACGTAAAACTGCTTACAATTACCTGCGAGATTCTTGCCAGAAAAAAGATCATCGGGATCTTGGACGGTCATGGCATTACTGGATATACCACTTATGAGGTAGATGGAAATGGTGCACGTGGCATTCGTGGTCAGGGATTAAAGAACGAAAAGAATGTCAAAATCGAGGTGATTATGCGCGATGAAAAACTGCAAGATGTTGTAGAGGAGATTTCAAGAACCATGTTTGCAAACTTTGCCCTAGTCTTGTATGTCAGCGATATTGGTATAGTGCGAACCGAAAAGTTCTAACAGCATTTATCGTCAGAACACAAGACTGGGATCTTTTTACTTGCCTTTGTGACACTTGATATCAGTTCTGATAGCTGTTTGTTTGATATTGTATACATTACTTTTTTACCCTCGTCTCGTGATTTGACTATACCACACATCTTTAGTGTCTTTAGATGGTGCGAGACCAGTGGCTGATCCTTCCCGAGTCTCTCTACAAAGTCATTGACACAGAGTTCCCGGTCTTGCTGCAACAACTCTAAAATTTCAAAACGTGTCTCATCACAGATGCACCGCAAGAGACTGACTCCATTCATATCAATTTAGATTTATATAAACTAGTATTTATGTGATAATGAATGTCTAAAAACATGCTCTTTGTGTGCACAGAGAACGCAGGTAGCATAGACAAGATAACAAGTCCTTTGCTGTCAAATGATATGACAGATTTGGATACCGCTCATCCAAAAGAAAAAAACATCCAAGATATCAGAGTTCGTGACAAGATAAGAGCAGAGGTGGCAAATCTCATCAGAACGCCTGAGGCAGTCAGCTAATGGCATACTCTAATTTGCAAATATTTGTAGTCGAGTTTCTCGGAACCTTTATTCTCATAGTCTTTGCAACGGGCTCGATAGTTTATGATGCAGAAATATTTGATGGGGGTTTAGGAATTCCGTTTGCGGCTTTGGCGCCATTTATTGCCCTAATGATTGGTGTGTATTCCTTTAGGAGAGTATCTCTGGCCCACTTTAATCCCGCAGTAACCATAGGGTATTACATTACAGGCCACATATCAAAGATTCAGGTAGTATACTATACCATAGCAGAACTGGCAGGCGCATTGCTAGGCTCTGCCTTTGTTTTGACATTTGTTGGAGATAAAGCCAGTCTTGGGGCAAATGCCCCAAACCACGACTTTGCAATATATGTAATATTTCCAGTAGAGATCCTAGCTTCGGCAATGCTGATGGGTGTTATCTTTTATGTCGTGTATACTAGAGGATTGAGGGGGTTTAGCGGAGTCGCAATCGGAGGAATTGTGGCACTAGATATCTTGTTTTTGGCAACAGTCTCAGGCGCATCAATGAACCCCGCCCGTTCACTAGCACCGGCACTACTCTCAGAGACATTTGAGAACCTCTGGATATACCTGACTGCCCCATATATTGGAACAGCTATTGCCGCGGTATTGTTTAGAAAAAAATTCCAAGCACAAAGAGCAGTAAACTACGAATAATAACAACCTCAAAGTGTCACTAAATGATGTCCGAATCCAAAAAGCTCTTTGGCATTGCAAAAAAGTCAATTCCGTCAGGTGTTAACAGTCCTGTCAGATATTTTGAGCCGTATCCGTTCTTTACAAAAAAGGCAGATGGTGCATACATTTGGGATGTAGACAACAAACGCTACATTGATTTTTGCAATGGTTATGGTGCACTGCTTTTAGGACACAGGCGAAAGGAGATAACAAAGTCCGTATCAGCCCAGCTATCAAAGGGGGTACTCTACTGCACACCCACTAAATCCGAGATAGAACTTGCAGAGTTGATCATCAGAAATTTCCCATCAATTGACAAGGTGAGACTGACAAATACGGGCGGGGAGGCAACGATGACTGCAATCAGACTGGCACGCGGATTTACAAAAAAGAAAAAGATTATAAAATTTGAAGGATGCTACCACGGCGCACATGACTCGGTCTTGGTAAGGGCAGGGTCTGGTTTTGCACATAACGGAATCTCAGTATCTGAGGGCGTATTAGATGAGGTTGCAAAAAACACATTGGTTGCAGAGTACAACAATATCCAAGACCTGCAAAACATAATCAGGAGAAACAAGGATATTGCCGGAGTTATAGTAGAGCCGATACCTGCCAACATGGGACTAGTCCTGCCCAAGGAGAACTTTGTGTCTGATCTGCAGAAAATTACAAGAGAAAACAACATACCGCTAATCTTTGATGAGGTTGTCACAGGATTCAGGATTGCACCAGGCGGGGCTCAGGAATTTTTTGGAGCAAAGCCTGACATAACTACAATGGCCAAGGCGTTGGGTAACGGATTTACAATATCAGCAGTAGGCGGTAGAAAAGAGATAATGGACCTGCTTGCCCCAAAAGGCAAGGTATATCAGGCAAGCACGTTTGCTGGCAATCCCGTATCTGTGAGTGCGGCAATCAGCTCAATTAAGACAATTAACAAGATAAAAAACAAAATGTATTCCAAGCTTGAGAGGTTTAACATGGCATTCTCGGCAGGCCTTGATGACATAGCCAAGGACATGAGGATTCCGCACCACATCAACTCGACGGCATCAATGTTTCAGATCTTTTTTACTGACAAGCCAGTTATTAATTACAAGACATCAAAGAATGCAGACGCACGGAAATTCCAAAAAATGTTCAAGACCCTGCTAAAGAACAATGTCTTTATTGCACCATCACAGTTTGAGACAGTATTTCTCTCTGATGCCCACACAGAGATTGATATGAACAAAGCCCTTGATGCATACCATTTGGCACTAAAGTCGGTGAAGAGTTGATGTATACGGTAGGAGCTAGGGCAAGCAAGCTATCAGTGGCACAGACAGACTGGGTAATCTCAAAATTACTGGAGGTAAATCCCGGATGTGATTACAAGCTAAGGACAATAACTACAAAGGGGGACACAGATACAAGACCGCTGTTTGCCATAGACCAGAGAGGAATCTTTGAGAAGGAGATTGATAGAGCCGTTGCCAAAGGGGAGGTGGATTTTGCAGTACATAGTCTCAAGGACGTTCCATCAGAACTAGACCCGAGTCTCATAATTGCATCGGTTCCAAAACGAGAGATAGTCAATGATGTGTTTGTCTCACCAGACGGTTTAGCACTGGGTGAGATAAAGGAGGGAGCCGTGATTGGGACTAGTTCACTGAGACGGGCAGTCCAAGTATCAAGAAAGAGGCCGGATGTGACGGTAAAGCCCATTCGTGGAAATATTGAGACACGAATCAGAAAGGCATCAGAGAAAGAATATGATGGAATAGTCATTGCCCAAGCAGGAATTATGAGACTCGGAGTCGATGTAAGATTTGTCACGCTGCCCCTTGATGACTTTGTTCCCTCACCGGGACAGGGGGCCATTGCAATCGTTGCAAGGTCAGATGACTCGGAGACAGTTTCAATGCTCAAAAAAATACAAGATTCAAATTCTCGTTTAGAGATTGAGGCAGAACGCTTGCTCTCAGACTATGTAGATTCTGGATGCAGGTTTCCACTAGGTGCATACGCCAAAATAAAAGGCGCTGAGATGACTCTGAGTGTATCGGCATTCTCAGTAGATGGAAGAGAATCGCTTACAATATGCAAGACTGGAAGCAAAGATAACTCAGAGGCCCTAGCCAAGAGTGTCGGAGAAGAGTTGCGCGTCAGAGGCATAGGTGATCTTGCATTAAATTGGAGAGAAAAGGTGGAGCAATGGAACAAGACATGACTGGAAAGGTATACCTTGTAGGTGCAGGGCCAGGAGATAGCAAGCTAGTTACACTGCGAGCAGTTGAGCTGCTTCAAAAGGCAGACGTTGTCCTATACGATAGGCTGCTAAGCAAGAAGATAATTGCCATGATTCCAAAGTCAGCAGAAAAGATCTATGTTGGACGTGCAGTCGGAGATGATGCCGCCCATCAGGATACGACCAATGATTTGATGCTAAGATATGCAAAGTCTAGAAAGAACATAGTCAGACTAAAGGGAGGCGATCCGATAATATTTGGGCGCGGAGGAGAGGAGGCAGAATTTTTAAAAGCCAACAAGATAAGATATGAGATTGTCCCCGGCATTACATCAGGCATTGGCTCTGCAACATATGCTGGTATTCCACTAACACATAGAAAGTATGCATCATCTGTGGTCTTTGTGACGGGTCATGAGGATCCCGAGAAGAGTAAAGAGTCAGTAAAGTGGAAGAATCTTGCAAAGTCAGTTGATACTATTGTTATCATGATGGGACTTTCACGTCTAGATGTCATTTGTAAGGAACTGACGGCAGGTGGAATGGATAAAAAGACGCCAGTGGCAGTGATTCAAAACGGCACCACGCCCAAACAAAGAATGATCAAAGGGACAGTTGCAGACATTGCAAGAAAGGTCAAAGCAAACAAAATAACTCCACCAACAAACATCATAATTGGCAGCGTAGTCGGCCTGTCAGATACTATCGGGTGGAGATAATGCCTGAGGGAAAGACGATTGCAATTACCCGTTCGAGAGAGGACGCTACAGAATTTATCTCGCTGGCAGAACAAAACAAGATATCTGCCATACCGTTGCCTACAATTGAGCTTGTTAGCAAGGGCAGAAAGATTGTCAAAGAGTTCCTAGAGGCAGTCTCAAAGCACGATCCTGACTATTGTATTTTTATGAGCTCAAAGGCAGTAAAACTGTTGTTTGGTACTGCAAGGGACACAAGAAAGCACGGGCAGCTACAGCTAGCAGTTGCAAATACAACAGTAGTGTCTGTTGGACCTAAAACAACCATTGCCCTTGAGGCAGAAGGAATAAAGGTAAACCATCAGCCAACCACCACCTCATCTGTCGGCATCGGAGAAGAGTTTACAAGAATGCATGCAGTTGGAAAAAAGGCAATAATTCCGCGCAGTGGGGCATCGACTCCTTTTCTAAAAGAGTTGCTTGAAAAAATTGGTGTAGATGTGGTAGAGGTTCACCTGTATGATGTGTGCTCTTTTAGAGACACTACACAGTGGAACGGATTCCGTGATCTGTTCTCTCAAGATAAGATAGACGGCATTGTATTTACTAGTGCATCATCTGTTCGAGGGTTCTTTGAGATAATGTCAAAGGACTACAAGACTGATGCGTTGCTTGACTGTCTTGAAGGACTAGCAATAGTTGCCATCGGGCCATTTACGTCTGAGGAGTTGAAAAAGTTCAAGGTCAAAAATACCGTTGCCCGTGTTCATACCGTTGCAGGCGCCTTTGATGCAATGAGGCTAGAACTTACATGAATTTCTTTTTTGCAAATTCAGAGAGTCCTTCTGTTCTTAGCTGATCGGATTCTTTTACTACAGAGTTGTGCTGGTCTAGTTTGTGTTGGTCTAGTATCTTTGTTAGATCAGGAAACTCGTTTGCAAGAATCTTTATGGCATAAATTCCGGCATTGCCTGCTTTGTTGACTCCAACAGACACAACAGGAGAGCCTGAGGGCATCTCTGTAATAGATAGCAACGAGTCTAGTCCTCCAAAGGCAGAAAATTTTGTGGTATCTGTCTTTGGATGTCTGTCGTTGTAAACTAGTATCGGTACTCCGATTACAGGTATTGTCGTGTGCGATGCAATCATTCCAGGCAGATGTGCAGCGCCTCCGGCACCGGCAATTATAATCTTGAATCCCATCTCTTTGGCGTGTTGGGCGTATTGTGATAATCTAGAAGGGGTTCTATGTGCAGAGATTATCTGATCCTCGTGTTTAATATCATATTTATCCAATATCGTAGAGGCTTCTTGCATTATTCTACTGTCTGAACTTGATCCCATGATTATTCCAACTAGCGGTTTTTTTGAATATGTCATACCAATACAAAATAACTAGAGAATAATAAAGCCTCACAAATTCCCATTAGGTGTGGATTTAGCTAAAGCTATTTAGCTATGCCTATTTTTACTCATATATTTATAATATAACAGGGTTATGTCTAGCATGGCTACTGAAAATCTAGACATGGATTATTCGAAATATGATTTTAAAGATTCTACAGAGATGTATGTTCATCTTAGCAAGAAAGGCCTCTCCAAGGAGACGGTGATTAGCATAAGCAAGATGAAAGAAGAACCACAGTGGATGCTTGACTTTAGGTTGCGTTCTTTTGAAATTTTCATGAAAAAACCAATGCCAACATGGGGGGGCGACCTTAGTAAGATTGATTTTCAAAACATCTACTATTATGCAAAGGCATCTGAAAAGGTAGAAAAGAACTGGGATGATGTTCCAGAAAATGTCAAGAACACGTTTGACAAACTTGGAATTCCCGAAGCCGAAAAGAAATTCCTGGCAGGTGTTGGAGCACAGTACGAATCCGAAGTCGTTTATCACAGCTTGAGAGAAGACCTGGCAAAACAGGGTGTCTTGTTTTTAGATACTGATGCTGCACTCAAAGAACATCCAGAGATGTTCAAAAAATACTTTGCCAAGATAATTCCACCAGAAGATAACAAATTTGCAGCACTAAACAGCGCGGTTTGGAGTGGAGGATCATTTATCTATATTCCACCAGGTGTCAAAGTTGACATGCCACTGCAGGCGTACTTTAGAATTAACGCCGAGAACATTGGTCAGTTTGAGAGAACACTTATCATAGTAGATGAAGGCGCAGAGGTGCACTATATCGAAGGGTGTACAGCTCCGGTCTATTCCTCAGAGTCACTTCACTCTGCAGTAGTGGAACTAGTTGCACACAAAGATGCAAAGCTAAGATACACTACTATTCAGAACTGGAGCAATGATGTCTACAATCTTGTAACTAAACGTGCCTATGCACACGAGGGCTCAACAGTAGAATGGATTGACGGAAACATTGGTAGCAAGCTTACTATGAAGTACCCCGGAGTATACCTCATGGGTCAGAGGGCACATGGTGAGACATTATCCATTGCATTTGCAGGCAAGGGACAGCATCAGGACACTGGCGCAAAGATGGTTCATCTTGCACCAAATACCACCTCAAAGGTCACATCAAAGTCAGTAAGCAGGCTTAATGGGCGTTCCACATACAGAGGAATGCTCCATGTGGCAAAAGGCGCCACAAATGTAAAGTCCAGCGTAAGATGTGACGCATTGCTTCTAGATGACACATCAAAGACTGACACTTATCCATACATGGAGATCAACCAAGAAGATGCGACAGTCACACACGAGGCAACCGTAGGAAAGATAGGTGATGAGCAGATATTTTACCTTATGAGCAGAGGATTTAACGAAGAAGAGTCACTATCCCTTATTGTCAATGGGTTTATGGAGCCATTTACAAAGGAACTGCCAATGGAGTATGCAGTAGAGTTAAACAGACTCATCAAACTAGAGATGGATGACTCTGTAGGATAGATTCCCGCGCGCTCCCAAGATGCCCTGAATCATGTCTCAAGAAATCCTTTCAAAACTTGACACTAGTCTTATCGATGAGATCTCCTCATCAAGGGATGAGCCTGGCTGGCTAAGAGATTATAGAAGAGACTCGTTGCGTACATACCACAGTCTGCCATTAGAGTTGTCTCCGCTTTACACAAAGTACACTGATGCAAAAAAGATGAACCCAGAAAAAGTATCTCTCTCAACATCTACAGCAGAGACGATTCCTGACTTTCTCACAAAAAGACTAGGCGAGTTAGAAGACGAGATATGCATAATCCAGATTGGAACCAACATCATCAAGGTTGTTGTTCCAGACAAGCCAAAGTCACAGGGTCTTGTTATATCCTCAATCCACGATGCAATCAAAAGTGATCAAGGGAGGGTAAAAAGAGCACTAGAAACGGCGGACTCTAAAGATGACAAGTTTACTGCACTGAACAATGCCGCCTTTAATTCGGGCATATTTGTCCATATCCCACGTGGTTTGATATTAGAGAAACCGATTCATTTCCTAACCTGTCTTTCTGAAGACGGGCATTCAACAGTCTCAAGAAATATTATATTTGCAGACGAGGGTAGCAAGGCCACACTTGTTCAGGAACTTTATTCCCCAAACATTCAGACTCAGCAGGCATATCTAGAACTGATGAATGTCAACATTGCAGCAAATGCACAGCTAGATGTCACCACCTTGCAGATGATGGATCAGCATGCAATAGTCTTTTCAACAAGGCGTACAGATCTTGGCCAAGATGCCAAGGTAAACTGGTACTCTGGATTGTTTGGTTCTATGTTATCTCGATATAAAATAGAGTATTTTCTTAATGGACAGGGGGCATCATCTAATGATTCAGAGGTAATCTTTGGAAACAATGAGCAGTCATTTGACATTCAGACCAATGTTAATCACCAGAGCCCGGCAACTGAAGGCAGGGTCGTTGAAAAGTCAATTCTCAGAAACAAATCAAAGTCCCTCTTCAAGGGAATGATCAGAATCAAGGAGAACGCATCAAAGTCAAACTCGTTTCTTTCTGGACGTTCAATTCTGCTTGACAAGGATGCAAAGTCCGAGGCCATTCCGGGACTGGAGATATTTACCAACGATGTAAAGGCCACTCATTCTGCATCTGTTGCACAGATTGATGAGGAGCAGATCTTTTATCTACAGAGCAGGTGTCTTAGTCACCAAGAGGCAGAAAGAACAATTGTAGAGGGGTTCTTGGAACCACTCTCAAGAAAGATGTCCTTTCAGGTCAGGGCATGGATTGCATACCTCATAGAATCAAAATGGGACGACCGGGAACTTTTAATTAACACAGACAAGGAACTGACAAAGTTTGTTGAGATTGAGGAGACTCGCTACAACGAAAATGCCGAGATAGAACAGCATTACAAGTATAGGTGATATTTTGTCTGAATGGGTAAAAGCTTGCAGTACAGAACAGCTAAAAGAAGGCCAGTTGTTTGGATTTGTACACAGTGATAAAAAGATCCTCATGTCCAATCTAAAGGGCAAGATTCATGCAACGGATTTGATATGTACTCATGCCAATGCAGATCTCTCCACTGGTTTTCTCAGTGAAGAGGGTATCAGGTGCCCGCTACATCTTTCTGTATTTAATTTAGCAGACGGCAAGCCACAAAACCTTCCTGCAGAGGTTCCTCTCAAGACATACAATGTTAAAATAGATGCCGATGGGATTTATGTGGAGATTTAAGACATGCAGAGTACAAAATCACTATTTGAGAATTTGAAGAAGGACTTTCCAATCCTAAAGAGAACTGTCAGAGACAACAAGCCCCTAGTTTATTTAGATAACGCATCTACAACACAGAAACCAAACCAAGTCATTGATGCAATCACAGACTATTATCAGAATCATAATGCAAATATCCACAGGGCAGTATATGCGCTAGCAGAAGAGTCCACAAAAGCCTACGAGGCCACACGGGACAAGATTGCAGAATTTCTCAACATAAAAGACAGACAGGAGATCATCTTTGTTAGGGGCACCACTGAGGCAATCAACTTGGTTGCATACTCGTGGGGCAGACAGCACATCGGCAAGGGAGACATTATTGTTACTACTGAATATGAGCACCACAGTAACATCGTGCCATGGCAACTGCTCACACAGGAGAAACAGGCAAGACTCGAATACATTCGAGTAGATGATAACGGTGAGCTTGTCTTGGATGATCTTAGAGAGTATCTTGCAGGAGGCAAGGTCAGACTAGTAGCTTTTAGTCTAATGTCCAATGTCCTTGGAACCATCACAAACGCCGCACAGATAATTAAAGAGTGCAAGGCGGCAGGGGTTCTTACGCTAGTTGATGGTGCACAGGCAGTTCCACACATGAGCGTTGATATTGACGAGCTGGGCTGTGACTTTTTTGCGTTTTCTGGACACAAGATGCTAGGTCCCACAGGAGTCGGAGTCTTGTGGGTTAAAAGATCAGTGCTTGAGACCATGAGTCCGTTTCAGGGTGGCGGGGATATGATAAGAGAGGTTCACAAGTACGAGAGCACGTGGAATGATCTGCCTTACAAATTTGAGGCAGGAACGCCAAATATTGCAGACGTTGTAGGACTAGGAGCAGCAGTTGACTATCTTGCTAAAATTGGAATGGATAATGTGCGAGAGCACGAAGTAGAGCTGACAAGATATGCCATCGAAAAACTCTCCAAAGTCAAGGGGTTGCACATCTATGGCACGCAAGACATATCTAAACGGGGCGGAGTCATATCATTTAATTTTGCAGATGTCCATCCTCATGATGTAGCCCAGATTGTTGATGGGGAGGGGATTGCAGTCAGGTCAGGGCATCACTGTGCGCAGGTATTAATGGAGAGACTAGATGTTGCTGCAACATCAAGGGCTAGCTTTTACATCTACAACACCAAAGAGGACATTGATGTTCTGATAGATGCGTTAAATACAGTTGCAAAGGTGTTCAAGTTATGAGCAGTAATGCGGATATCTACCATGAGATGATTATTGATTACTCTAGAAATCCAATAAACTATGGGGAGATAAAGGATCATGATGTAACGTTTCATGATTCAAACCCACTGTGCGGGGACAGCATCGACATAGATATGAAGATTGACGAGGACAAGATAACTGACATAAAGTTTCACGGAAAAGGGTGTGCCATCTGCATGGCATGTTCTTCGGTTTTGACAGAGATTACAAAAGGCAAGAGCCTGGATGAGGCAAGGGCAATTGAAAAAAAGGATATCCTAAGTGAACTAGGACTCGAACATCTGCAAGCAGTCAGGATAAAGTGTGCACTGCTTTCACTAAAGGTTCTAAAATCTGCGCTTTACACATACATCGGGAACAATCTCAAGGATGACAAGGATGTGGGCAAACTAAAGAAAGAGGCGGCAAGTCTTTACTAGTATGAGTGATTTTATACCCAAAGTCCCAATTGAATTACAGATAAGAAGAATAATCTATGAAAAATTTAATGATATAGATGCCAACTTTACAAACGACCAAGTCTTTGAGGCACTAGAGTCAGGCGGGGATTTGGATCCTTTGTGGATAGTAGATGACACAGAATCGTTCTTTAACAAAATTTGTGATTCTGGCCTTGCCAGAAATATCGCACAAAACTTTACCACCATATACCTAAAACTGTTTGAACCCATGCAAGAGTTTCACTGTGATGCATGCAGATATGACATCTGTCTTGGAGTGGCAGAAGAGAAGAGATGTCCCAACTCTGCTTGCAATTCTCTCATTTAGACCTGTATTTTATTGCAGCATCCTCTAGTGCCTGAATCATTGGTAATTTTTCTCCTGTCAGATAAAGTACTAGTGCTCCACCTGCAGTACTGATATGATTAATCTTGTCGGATAATCCCTGCTTTTTTAGTGCGGTAGTCAAATGTCCGCCGCTTACGATGGTTGTTGCCATAGAGTTTGCTACTGAGGTTAATAGTTCCCGGGTACCATAGTTGAAATTTTCTTTTTCAAAGAGTCCCGCAGGCCCGCTGATAAATACTGTTCCGGCGCCTGCAATTAGTTTAGAATAGTACTCTACGGTCTTTGGCCCTAGATCAAATATCTTCTCACCCTTGCCTATCTCCCTTACATCCATCTCTATCCTTTCTCCGTCCTTGTCGATTGCAATATCTACCGGAGTTGCAAAGATATCAGGGTATTCTCCTATCAGTGAATGGGCCTTTGCAACGACTTCTTCTTCATGCTTTATTCCCATCGGAGATTTTATTCTTGCCTGCGCGCGCATAAACACATTGCCAAGCAGTCCTGTCAATAAAACATGGTCTGCACGACCGTTTTGAATCAATAGTTTTATGGCCTCAAGCCTGTCTGAGATCTTGGAACCGCCCAAGACAATTACATGTGGAGCCTTGGCAACAGTCATGATTTCATCGAGATTTTTGACCTCTCTTTCAACTATTCTCCCTGCACATGCCGGTAGAACCTGTGGAAATCCAACTATTGATGGATGTGACCTGTGTGCGCTAGGAAACGAGTCTAGTACACAGAGATCAAAGAGCTTGGATAGACGTGAGACCATCACTGTTTTTGCTGCGTTCTCTGGAGTAAATTCATAGTTTTCCTCAGCACATAGCCGTAGGTTATCTAAAAGCAGGATCTGGCCATCCTCTAGACTCTTGATTGCGTTTTGTGCAGATTCTCCTATCGTATCCTCCACATACTTTATCTCCCTGTTCATCAGACTTGAAAGAACACGGGCATGCTTGTCCATTCCGGTATATTCATTATTTCCGACTCTGCCCTGATGTGACCCGATAACCACCTTGGCCTCTTTTAGCGAATCAAGTGTCTCAATTGCCTCCTCAATTCTCCTAGTGCCTGAGATCTCTAATGTCTCGGGATCTATAGGGCAGTTCATATCAACCCGCAAAAAGATGGTCTTGCCCTTTAGGTCGAAATCATCTAGTGTGAGTACCTGCACAACTTGGTCTATTTCATACTTGGTTAAATTCTTTGAGTCGATCAGTTTTTTTATTTCAGAATTAACAAAAATTAAAAGACATGTATTTGGGGTTTTACTAGTTGCAAAATTGGATCTTTGACATTCGGTCTCGCTACTTTGTTCTGCTAGTGGCTTTGTTTCTCGGAGTCACAGCAATTGTATATTCAGGAGTTACAGAAGGCATTGATAAGGACATACTTTTGTTCTTTGCAGGACATGTCGGAGACCCAACACTTGATCTCATTATGCAGTTGATTACAGAAAGTGGTGATGCCTGGTGGATGCTAGGCTTTGCGACTTTGATATTGATAATCCCAAAGACACGCAGAGTTGGAGTCACATTGATGATCTTGATAGTAATATCTACACTACTTACAGGCTATGTCAAATGCGGTGTTGACAGGGATAGGCCTGATTATGAATACCAGGCAGCGCCGTTTCCTGTGCCACTCAGCAAGGATACTTTTGCACTATTTTGTGAGGGGGGGTATGACGCATCATATCCATCAGGGCATGCAGCTAGGTCCATGATATTTGCAATAGTTTTGGGATATGCCCTCTCAGAGAGATTCCCCCGAGGCGCGTATCTCATGTTCTTGTATCCCATCTTGATCTCATCAAGCAGGATCTATGTGCTGGAACACTATCCAATGGACGTGGTTGGTGGAGCCATCATAGGAGTAATGCTAGCAGGGGTGTTGGCAAAGAGAACAAAACTCTACAAGATTTTTAAGAGATCAGAGACCTAACTCCCTCAAGACCTCTCCGTGTATCAGCACTAGTGCATAGTGTTTGTCATCGTGATTATATGTCCAATATTTTATATCCCTGTCTTGGTTTGTCCGTCTGAGTCCGGTAGCTATACTAGTTGTAACGGTATAACCTATTCTTTTTGCAGTCCTTGGCTCCTTTGGCATTAGAACCCTATATCCCTCCTTTTTTGCCTTGAATCCGAGATTTATCATATCCTCAACTGCCTTGAGGGCGTCCCTTTCATCTTTTAGATCATATGTCTTTGATATTGGCAAGTCCTTTGGATGAAACTCCATGACAGTAATCTAGCATCTCTCAACTTTAAAAGATCCTTTTTTTCGATCAAAATAAGTTAATTTTCTTTACACTAAAGTCAAATCATGATCATATTCACTACTTAACCGACCCTTATGTCTTGATTCAATTATTGGTATCACTAGAAAAAATGGTAATTCAGTTACGGCAAAAGAAGCTAAAGGCAACAAGGTTGCGTAAAAATGCCGAAAAACAGATCAAAGGGCTCCAGGCTACAGAGAGACGTTCTTCGTCAAGTTTACAATCAATTGCCAAAAAGATAGAATCTCGACGTGAAGAGTCATCTGATATGGCAACAGTTCTAGTCAGAAAGAACTCACAGCTAGAGAGTGTCAGGAGACTGATAACTGTAGCAGAAGAGAGGTTGGCCAGAGAAAGCGATACGGCCAAACAGGTAGAGCAAGAGATCGAGTTTGCCGATGATCCTCTAGAGAGACAAAATGCCAAGGACCGATTGCACGCATCAAATAGACACATATCTGAATTGTTAGAGGAGGTTAAGACCAGACGAAAAACTGCAAAAAAGATTTCAGTCGATGTGGCAAACTTTTCAGGTATTGAATCCAAGATTACCTCAGAGATCAAGAAAAAGACAAAGACAACGCCATCCTTACGTGAAACAAAGACTACAAGTCACAGAGCTGTACAAAAGTTTCTAAAAGAACTAAAAAGACATACCAAGGCAGAAGTGTATGCCCAAAGAGCATTAGATAGAGCACATGTCAAACTAAGAGAGTCAATGGCAAAGAAACTACAAACAGCTAAAAGGAAAAAGAGAGTGGTAAAGAGACCGATAGGTAAAAAGAAGACCGCTAGAAAGAGAGTGGTAAAGAGATCAGCAGGTAAAAAGAAGACGCTAAAAAAGAGAGTAAAGAAGACGAGAGGTAAAAAGACTGCAAAGAAGAGGAGGGCCATATCCAAAAAGACCGCAGTCAGGAGAATAAAATCTAGAAAACCTGTATCTAAAAAAAGAGTGATGAAAAAAAAGACCGCTAGAAAGAGAGTGGTAAAGAGACCGGCAGCTAGGAGAGTAGCATCTAGAAAAACTGTAGCCAAGAGAAGATCTACAGTTAAAAGAGCTAGATCTAGAAAAAAGCCAGTAAGAAAGAAGTCTAGACGTTAAATTTACGGTTCTGTTAACTTGGTGAATGATATTCGCATTAACTCTCGAGTGTTGTTTTAAAGCTAAATTAACTGTAAAAATTTATATATAATTTTTAGAAAAAAACATCATGTCTGATGTGCCAGATATTCAAGTAATACAAAGTTCAACATTTAAAGAAATTAATGTAACAGGACAGGTTTCAAACCTCAACTATGACGGAATGAGATTGACTGTTATACATGATTCAGGCAATCTTCAGAATGCATTGACAGGAGACAAGATCAAAATATCAAAGGCGACAATCAACAGAGAAATTGAATGTACGTTAAATTTATCACCATTAAATCTCAAGACATGGGCTATTTTATTTCAGAAAGAATTAGAGCGATATGAGAAATTATTTGGTACAATATTATCCCCTGAAGAAATAAATGAAAAATTTAGAAAGCAGAATTAGTTTTTCTTACTTGGCTTTTAAATAATTGTAAACCCATTGACATCACCTTTAACCTCAATTCCTGCCCCCCTCATCATCTAGCGTATCATTATCCAAGATCATGCGGGGGCTAATATGGTTGGGATATATCTTGATTCCTGTAATGGTGCGGGCTGTCTGATTTTTTCATCCCCTAAAGACTTTGTTCCGATCTGTAAACTCGTCATTAAAGCGGTTCTGAATGTTGTTGTTGAATAGATGGTTGTTTAAAGTGAATGTCCTTAACGTGTTTTGAGGGCTTGTGCAAAAAGTTCTTTTGCGAATATTCCTTTTTGAATGCAGTTACAAGCTGACAATCCATCTGTTACAAAAACAGCTGGGGGGGGCTTTTTGGCATTCCTCATGAAAATAACAAAACTAAATTTACAACAGTTTTTTATAACAAATCAGAGACAGCAGACAAGAAAACTCAGATGGTAGACCCAGCGGTGTTTTTTGTGGTGTCAAGAAAATAGTTGGGATGACTAGTCCCAGTTGGTTTTAAAAATAATTTAGATATCAGGTTCAGGGTTTACCGCCATCTTGCCAAATTTGCCTTTGGTCAGAGACGCCTCACCTTTGAACGTGTTTGTATATCCATCGGTAATGACTACGGTATCATTTACGTTTACCTTGTCAATGTCCTCGCCCCACAACGTGAGGTTCATCACATCGTCTTGGTTTTCCGCGACATAAATTACTGCATCACAAACATTCACTGTTCCTCCACTTTTGAGATTAACAGTTCTTGATTCACTTTTGCTTTTGACAGTGGCTTTGATATTGACTCCGCCTCGTCTTTCTTTGGCTTCAGCGATTGTCATGTATTCTATCATTGTTTCTGAGTCAATTTCACACAATTATAAGCCTTCTCAAAACAGTAGAACAAGTATTTTGAGAAATAGTAATTGAGAAATATGGTAAATATACAAGCATTATTGCAGAGGTATCGAAGCCCGGTCAACCGAGAGGGACTCAAGATCTTGAAAATAAGATATCCCTTCTCTTAGGAGTTCGTGGGTTCAAATCCCACCCTCTGCACTATTGAAAATTATGCAACCACAGTCTTTACCTTGGTTATAGAATGGTCAGAGATCTGCTTGTGTATTTTGGCCAGCTCATCGTCCTTGAAGGATAGATTGCACCTAAAACACTTCCAAACCATCACAGACATGATTCATAACAGACATAAATTACTTATAAAGATATTGCACCATTGATCCAATTTGTTCCAATACATGATCATTCTTTTAAAAAATATGTAAATTTTTATAATTTTTTGGATCAGAACAAAAATTCTTCATGACTAGGCATGGATACAAGGGTTTAGAAACAAAAAAAGTGATATGTCTTCTGAGAGATGACAGATATTTTTGAGATTTTTGGAGAATTTTCATATTTTGGAATCTTTCTTGTATTAATCGGAGTAAATGCCGCCCCAATTCTAATGCCACCTAGCTGGATAGTCCTGACATCGTTTTATCTTCTAGACCCAAGCTTGAATGTAGTGGTTCTTGCCATTGTAGGAGCAACTGGTTCCACCCTAGGCAGGTTTGTTCTCAAGAAGGCAAGCGGATTGTTTAGAAGATTTGTAAGTGAAGAACAAAAATCCAACCTGGATGCCATAGGAGAATATCTCAACAAAAAAAGATATGGTTATGCAATAGCATCCTTTCTGTTTGGTGCAACTCCACTTCCAAGTAACATGTTATTTGTCACATATGGATTGATGCGTGTAAAGAACATAGGAATCTATGTAGGATTCTGGTTTGGACGAACTGTCTCATATATTGTAATGATCTATGTTGGAGGCGCCGTCCTGACTCCATTTTTAGAGATATTTGAAGACCGCCTTACGGCAATACTGTTAATTGATGGAGCAGGTATTGTACTAGTTATTCTTTTTGCTTCAGTTAATTGGACTCTCTTAATCACACAAAGGAAGATAAGATTTGTCAAGCCAAGGATATGGAGGTTTTAGATGAAGTCCCTTGATTGCATAAAAGACGAGATCATGGGCGGTGATGTGGCACATGACTTTGAACATATTATGCGAGTGTACAGAAATGCTCAAAAGATATGCAAGGAAGAAAAGACAGACCCGAAGCTGGTTCTCTGCGCAGCATTGCTACATGACATTGTATCTTATCCAAAGACACAAGAGCACTCAAAGAACTCGTCAGCTGAGAGCGCCAAAAAATCAGAACAAATCCTAGCAAGACATGGTTTTTCCAAAGAGGAGATTACTATCATCTCAGATGCCATACGTGATCACAGTTTCTCTCAAGGCAGAGTTCCTAAAACTCTGGAAGGCAAAATTTTACAGGATGCCGACAGACTAGATGCGCTCGGAGCCATAGGAATTGCAAGAGTCTTTGCGACGGGAAGGCATTCCGGGGGTCTTTACAATGTTGATGATCCTTTCTGTAAAACTAGGGCTCCTGAGGATATGACATGGACCGTTGATCATTTTTATCAAAAGTTACTAAAACTCGAATCTCTGATGAATACAGAGTCAGGTAAGAGAGAGGCAATAAAGCGAACCAAGATACTATCAGAATTCTTAGAACAGCTAAGAGTCGAGATTCAGCCATAATCGACATATCTGTCGTAACGTGTCTCGATCTCTTTGTTCTGTCCTGTCCTTATCTTGTTGTATTCATCGTTTTTTCTAAACTCGATATACCTTGATATCTCTGCAAATTCAGAGTCTTTGGGATACGAATCAAATACAGGCTCGACTAGTTGCAGATACTCGATGGTCTTTTCTCTAAACTCTTCTCTGGTAGGCTTTTTGATGCCTTTCATCCTAAACCAGACTGTACACCAGCTTGCGCCTACGACATGAGGTAGCAGGTCAAATGCCCTTTGAATCTCATAGCGTTCGTCGTTTCTCATGATTCTTGAAGAAATTTTGCAGCTGATTTTGCAAAATATGTTACTATCATGTCAGCCCCTGCCCGTTTAATGGAATATAGGATCTCAAGTGTAATGTCTCGCTCATTTACATATCCAAGTTGGGAGGCGGCCTTTACTAGTGCATATTCCCCAGATACGCTGTATGCTGAAATCGGAATATCAAATCTCCTCCGAGTCTCAGATATTAAATCAAGGTACGACAATGCTGGCTTTATCATTACAATGTCTACTCCTTCTCCAATGTCTTCTTCGACTTCCATCATTGACTCCCTTGCGTTTGAATATGGCACCTGGTACGTCTTTCTGTCTCCAAACTTTGGAGCGCATAGTGCGGCGTCCCTAAATGGAGAGTAAAAACTTGAGCAGTGTTTGGCCGAGTGGGACATTATGGAGACTGTCGTAAACCCGTTATCATCAAGTGCTTTCCGTATGGCTGCAACTTGGCCGTCCATCATGGCTGATGGCGATACTGTATCAACTCCTGCCTTGGCCTGGCTGACGGCTATCTTTGCAAGGGTTTCAATACTGGCATCATTGTCAATTATATCTCCCTGGATAATTCCACAGTGTCCTGTAGAGGTGAACTGACACAGACATACATCTGCCATGATTACTATGTTGTCTCCAAACTCGGTTCTTATTTGAGATATTGCCTTTTGAACAATTCCATCATCATCAAATGCCGAGCTTCCTGCATCGTCTTTGTGAGATGGAATCCCAAAGAGCATTATTGCAGGGATTCCAAGATCAATTATTTTTTTTATCTCATCGTTGACATCGCTTAATGGTAACCTTTGAATATCTGACATTGACTCTACGTTGATTCGCGCCTCCAAGTCTTCCTGAACAAATACCGGACATACAAAGTCCTCAGGGGACAGGGTCGTCTGCCGGACTAGTTGTCTCATCTTTTCTGATGTTCGCAGTCGGCGAAGACGCCTGTTTGGAAATGGCATGTCAAGATCTCTATCTAGGTAAAATATAATCCTAGTCTACTTTTCATGTTTTTTATAGTCAAAGAGCTTGCCTGCTAGCTCCACCACATCTGGCCTGCCCTGTTCTGACGCCTTTCTGATATTGTTCATCGGAGTAGATATGATGCTTTCTACTACAGCTTTGGTCAATTCTTCAATAATCTTGATTGTCTTCTCGTCTTGTTCTCCGAGCATCTGAAGTGCCTTTTGTAGCTGCTTTTCCCTGAGATCGTCTATGTTTTTGAATACGTCTTTTACAAGCGGTTCTGCATCTAGTCTTTTCATCGAGGCCTCCAATACAGATACTTCCTCATTGATTATATTCTCAACGGTTTTGACCTTGTTTAGTCGTGCATTAACGTTCTTTTCAACCATCTCTGCAATCTGGTCTAGATTCATCAGCTTGACACCCCTGATTGTTGCGACATGCTCATCAACTGTCCTAGGATTTGACAGGTCTAGAATCATCATGCCTTGACTTTTGTTCTTCATTGCCTCTGTAATTCTCTCGTTTGTGACAAGAAAATAGGGAGCTGTTGTTGCCACAAATATTGCGTCATAGTTGTCAAACCCACCAAGAACCTCCTCAAACCTGATTGGACTTCCACCCATTGTTTCACAAAACGTCTCTGATCGTCCTATAGTTCTGCTTGTCACGTCAAATGTATATCTCCTCCTCTGCAATGATTTGGCAACTAGTGTGGATACCTCTCCGGTTCCAATTAATAATATTTTTTTTGTCTTTAATTCATCAATGTTTTCTTCGGCAAGCTTGACTGCCATGGAACCCACGGATATTCCTCCCGCACCTATTCCACTAGAGTTTCTGATTCTAGTTCCAATTCTAATTGCCTTATCAAATAGTGTGTTGAGGTGCCGGCCTGATGCTTTTGCTTCCCTAGCAGAGGTAATAGAGTTTTTTATCTGGCCAAGTATCTGTTCTTCTCCTAATACCATAGAATCTAGTCCTGAGGTAAGTTTTAACAGATGATAGAGAGCTTCTTGGTTTTCTGCACACACGATATTCTCATCAAATGCCGCCTCTTCAAGTCCTGTGATTTCTGCCCATGTCTCTTTTATTTTGTCAGTATCGCACGTCTTGGATCTGCCAAAGAGTTCTATTCTGTTACACGTCTGAATGATTACACATTCCTCTAGCTCGGAATTGTTTCTGAACTGTTCATATGCGTTTTTGATGTCTTTTATTATGAATTGCTCAAGAATATGGATTGGGGAGTTACGAAATGTAACACGTGCGTTGATAATGTTCTGGTTCATCTCCAATTCCTCGATATTGTACTTGCCCGTTTTTCAGCCTTTTCTATATGACCGTCTCTTATCAACTGAGCTATTTTTGTATCTTGTAGGATACTATGCAAGCACTCCTTTCGCCGTCTCTGGGTAGGTACTGTATCTTTTAGTATCTTTCTTGCCATGTCCTGAATCCTAATCTGGGCAATGTCATTTATGGTGATCGTCTCTCTAAAGAATTTCTCTGCCTTGTCTTTGATCTTTTTTGCGACTGCCGGACTTTGGCCCCCAGTAAAGATTGCAATCTGTATGTCCTCAAGGTCAAGTATTGCAGGATTTGCAAAGTCACTGTCTCGAGGATTGCCTGAGCTGTATACCATGATCTTGTTTCTTTTTGCATCATCTATGATATTTTGATTTAACTCAGAATCATCTGTTGTTGTAATGATAATATCTGGCTTGTATTTTGAGATAAATTTTGTGTCTGTGATGTCTAGTTTTTCTAGTTTGATTTTTTTGTCCCTAGCCAGCTTGTTGATTTGTGTGCTTGTCTTCTTGCTGATTACAGTAACATCACAGCCTTGTTCTAGTACAGAGTTGATTCGTTTTTGTGCCTCAGACCCCCCGCCAATAATGATTATTTTTTTATTCTCAAGATTGAGATTGACTATCATCGATCAAAGAAATTCCAGTTTCTATTTATGTATTAGAGATAAAGGCATATCTTTTAGTTTTATACATAGTCAAAGTAAAGATATTAACACCGGAAATAGGTTACATGTGCCCATACATTACAGGATACATTTTTAATTGAATGTACAGGGTATGGATTTTGATGGATGACTCGGACAAAGAACTCTTAAATGAAATCCAATGGACCTTTCCGCTTGTAAGCAGACCTTTTGATGCCATTGCCAAAAAATTTGATACCACCCCAGAGGACGTCAAGGAGCGTCTGAATCAGTTAAAGAAGATTGGGGTTCTAAGGCAGCTTAGTGCAATCTTTGATACAAGAAAACTAGGTTATACCAGCTCTCTTGTTGCCATGGAGATTGAACCTGACAGATTAGAGTATATTGCAAGCCAGATTAACCGCCATCCGGGTGTTAGTCACAATTATGAACGTGCCCATCAGTTCAATCTTTGGTTTACTCTAGCTGTTCCTCCGGGGGCTGACTTGGAAGAGGAACTTGAAAAGTTCAATATTCTAAAGGGAATCAGAAAGGTACGAATGCTTCCGACCTTGCAGTTATTTAAGATCGGCGTCAAACTAGACATGCTAGATGACAAGAAGCATGATGTTGCACCAACTGAGAGTAAAAAAGAGATCAACGATACAGAGTTTGTTCCGACAAACAAAGACAAGGACTTTGTCAGAGAGTTGCAAAAAGACATGGATATAATCGATGAGCCGTTTGTAAAGGTAGCAGAGAATCTTAAGATCACCGAGAGCGAGTTGTTTGATAAGATGAGACATTATGAAGAGATTGGTGTTATGCGAAGGTTTGCAGCAATCCTAAGACACAGACAGGTGGGATTTACGGCAAACGGCATGATAGTGTGGAAGGTGCCCGAAGATAGAATCACAGAGGTAGGAGAGACGTTGGGCTCGTTCCCACAGGTAAGTCATTGTTATCAGAGACCCACATATGATGACTGGCCTTACAATGTATTTTCAATGATTCACTGCAAAACCCAAGATGAGGCAAACGAGATGGCAAGAACAATTCAGAGTCAGATACATGTAGACGAATACAAAATTCTCTTTAGCTCTCGAGAGTTCAAAAAGACACGCGTAGAATATTTTGTAGAGAATTCCTTTAGCCTAGAAGAGTCGGTTCCTGCACCCTAGAACTCGTTTTTGTCGTGCCCTACGACATGTATTGTACAAAAGTACTGGTCATTAATGTTGCAGTGATACGCAGAGTTTTTTCCGCATTCCTTACAGGGTGGTTTCTCATCTAGTTCTGATAGTTTTGTATGGTATAGTTTGCTTCTTGCTGTAATGTCAGAGTTTTTGTATATTCTAGTCAGACTTGAATAGTATTTGAGATCCTCAGAACTTAGTGGCCGGTCATCTCTGATCTTTTTAATGATTGATTCCCACTTCTTGTATTTGCCAATCTTGGCAAGCTTCATTCTTTCAATGACCTCCAAGGTTTTCTTAGAATCCATCTAGACGCACATCTGCAGATTAGTTTGCCTGAGGCGTTGCTTTTAATTCATAAGACGGCCATGTATTGTACAGGTTTTCAATCTCCGTCATGTCTGATGCAGATACATAGCCTCCCTTTGTCATCTCTACATAGTTTACAATTTCTTCCTGGCTTACCACTGTTGGAAATACTGACGTAAATCCCTTCTTTGACATTATGAATTTCATAGCTAGTTCTGTAATTGTCAATCCGTTTCTCTCCGCAATGGGCCGTAACAGTTCCACCTTTTCTAATGATGCCTTTATCCATTCACCTTTTCTTACTGACCTGTGATCATTTTGATCAATCTTGGTCTTGGCATTTACCTTGCCAGTTAATATTCCAGATGCTTCTGGCACCCGAACCAAAATTCCCACATCCGTCTTGTCTGCTTTGTTCATCAGTTCATTTCCAGGGGTCTGTTCCAAGATATTATACACGGTCTGAACGGCACTAACGTTTGGCCTGTCCATTGCCTCAATACCTT
The DNA here is from genome assembly GCA_002506665.1 of Nitrosopumilus sp. UBA526. Lineage (GTDB taxonomy): Archaea > Thermoproteota > Nitrososphaeria > Nitrososphaerales > Nitrosopumilaceae > Nitrosopumilus. The sequence continues at coordinate 38,682 of DAXZ01000055.1, forward strand.
CTTGTAACCATCCTATTGCAGGACCCAATGCAACCTGATATGCCCTGATAGATTCATCTGCAACAAAGCTGTCCAGTACATCAAAGATTGAATCGTCTCTGATGTGTTGTAGTTTTGGGTTGTGCAACCCGTACATGTCTAGATGGTCTGTCTGTAACCTCTCCAAGCTGGCCCTTAGAGCTCTTTTGGTAAAATCCTCATCAAATCTCTGTGGGAGTTCGCTGTGTCCTATCTGTTCTACGTTTGCAAAATCATAGCCGTATTTTGTAGATATTACAACCTCGTCTCGCATGTCCCCAAAGACTTGGCCTATGAGTCTCTCGCTCTTTCCTTTTCCATACATGTCTCCTGTCTCAAAGAAGTTGATTCCTAGATCATGTGCTTTTTTGAGCATTCTTTTGGCCTCGTCCTCTTCAATTTTTTTGCCCCACCAATCAAGGGCAATAGACCATGCACCAAATCCCAGTTCAGATACCCGGATGTCAGTCTTGCCTAGCTTGTTATAGTTCAATTTATGATAACCTCAGTCCTTTGATTAAAAAATGTCATCATTTATGTTTATCCGAGATTGCCAAGTGATGCAAAAAGTAATTTATACATCTATATTTGCAGATAGTCCGTGAGTAAATCAGGAGGAGTTGTATGTTGAATTCTAATGAGCTAAAAAAGGTCTATGTTATGCTTAGATGCACAAAGGGCAAGCATCCAAATTGTATCCCTGTGCGTAATGCAGCAATGAAGTCATCAAAAAGAATTTTGCAAGCACATACTACCAATATGAAATTTGAAGGAACTGAATATTGTGTGACTGCAAAAGCACTAGTACCAAAAAAGGAGCTAAAAGACTTTGTTGCTGGTTTGCGGAAGATTAAAACTGCATCTAGATATCCTACCACGATAGCAAAGGTAGATGTTCTAATTGGTGAATAATAACTTTCATAAATAGACATGTTGGACAATCATTAATCTTGAAAGTCATACTTTAGGTAAAATACAATAAGGAAAATGCAGTCATCAGAGAAATTAGTAAGCACAGAAAAAAATTTGGGAAAATCCAAGAACTTGAAAAATAGTAGATCTTCAAACTATGTTCTTGTAACTTGGGATATTAAACAAATTTTAGGGGATAGCAGGATAAAACAATAAAAGAAAAATATACAAAATGTGATAGAAGAGATGTATACGAAATGGTTTAAAGATACTCCAAATAAACCCAAAACATAATCAGCATAACACTAGATACTAGCCTAGACTAGAAATCATTGGAATCAGATCTTTTTTAACACATACTATCATTGGAACGTCATTTTTTACATATGATGATACACTAGTTTCTCTTAGTTCCATGATAAGGTCTTGAAAGTCTCTAATCTCATCTACCTCAAAGGCCAACATAAAGTCCTCATCATGTATTCCAAAGGAGTATGTCGTGTTGAGAATTATCTGCGGGTATTTTTGACTTGTCTTTATGTGCTCATCCATTATCTCCTGTCGTCTCTCTTTTGGCAAGAGATACCACTCCCTTGTCTTTGTAAAAGGATATACTATGACATGTTTTTTTGGATTATTCCCCGTAACAAAGCCATGTGGTTTTTGTTCCTGCACGTATATAGATGGCCTCGTACATGACAGATAGGTTCTTGATGGAATAATGTATTTTCCAAATACAGTCTTGTAGATTTTTTCAATCACAGTTTGAATTTCTTCAACTGTTTTTGCTACAAACCATAACAGAAAATCAGCGTCGTCTCGTAGTCCTAGATTTGAGTATGATCTAAACATGATTCCCGAATTATTAATTACGTTCTCAACTTCTTTTGCAGATTCCTCTTTTGCAAGGTCTGCCATCCATCTCCATTTTGGATCCACCTTGAAGAATGAGAAATTAAAATAGTACTGAGTGTCTTCAGACATGCTATTTCTGATTTTAAAACCCTATTTAAAGCGAAAACCGATCTGCTCATCACAGATTAGTTGTGTTCGGACTAGATTGTAAAGAGTTGTGGTTTCCTCCATCGCGGTGAGAATACACGTATGAATGCAGATTATCTATATCTCTCTGGTTCTTGATATTCACTATCATCACATTCTTCTAGTTCTATAAAATCTTCTAGTTCTATAAAATCTTCATCTTCTTTGGACTCTGATGCATTTTTGGCCTCTAGCTCCTTTCCCTTGTACCAAAGGAAGATGGATATGAAGAATATAATTCCTGCCGGGAATGACAAGAGCATTACTAGCAATCCAACTGCACCTAGCACGATCTGTGTGAATGTGAACATTTTAAACACACCATTCCTCTAGATCCCAGATCCTTTTGTTACCTGTATCTCCAAAGTTCGACATAGCTGGTCTTTGATGTAGTTTTGTTGGTACGCAATATATTGCAAGCATCATGTATACTAGTTAGAACCATACAAATAAGTGCAACGATCTATTGATACATCCCAGGGCGATATAATCAGTATAAAATGTAGATATTTCCTTTTGGTCAAAACCAGTTAGGCTGATTGTTCCAAGGCCCATTCATAGCCTTGCGCCTCAAGTTTGTCTGCAAGTGATGCGTCCCCGGTCTTTAGTACCTTGCCCTGTGCAAACACATGTACAAAGTCTAGCCTGTCTAAGAATTTTAGTATTCTTGCATAGTGAGTGATGATTATTACCGTAGCGTCTTTTCCTGAAACCTTGCTGATTGCCTGAGCTACTGACTGGACTGCATCAATATCTAGACCCGAGTCAGGTTCATCAAGAATTGAGATCTTTGGTTTCAAGACGGCCATCTGTAACACCTCGGCACGTTTCTTCTCTCCTCCAGAAAATCCTTCATTGAGATATCGTGACAAGAACTCTTCTCGTAGTCCGACTTTTTCTAGATTCTCCTTTAGATATTTTTGAAACTCCCTTACTGTGATGAATACCTCTCTGTCATCTCCCTCAAGTGCCTTGCTTAGAGAGTTGTATGCTGTCCTCAAAAAGTGAGAGAACCCAACGCCGGAGACCTCTGTAGGATATTGAAACCCTAGAAACAGTCCTCTCTTTGCCCGTTTGTCTGCAGTTAAACCAAGGATGCTTTTGCCGTCTAGCAAAATATCCCCCTTTGTGACTTCGTATCTTGGATGCGCAAGCAAGGTATACGCTAGGGTACTCTTTCCAGAACCGTTTGGCCCCATGATGGCATGTACCTCTCCGGGACCGGTCTTTAGATTGACGCCTTTGAGAATCTCCTTGCCATCCCTTGATACGTGAAGATCCTTGATTTCCAAGACTGGCATGCCACAACTTGGCTTAATTCTATATATAATACCGACGAAATTTAGCTAATCCTAATCAATAAAAAAAGAATAGAGTGGAATATTAGTTGGCCAGAGATGGTCTCAGGGTAATTTGGAGTTTGTAGCAGGTCAGAATATCTTTACATCTGTTTCTGATAGTGACTTCGGTGACGCCTGCAATGCTTGAGACGTCTCGTTGCAGAACATTCTGTCCTAGTAGCATAGATGCCACATACAGATATGCTGCAGCAATGCCGTTTGGAGCCTTACCATCGGCTATGCTACTATCCTTGGTCTTTTCTGCAATCTCCAAGGCTAGTCTCTCAACTCTTACCTCAGTCTGAGTCATGTTTGCTATCTTTGAGATGTACTTGTCCATGGTTACGACTGGGGCATGTAGGTGTCCCATCTCCATTACCATGGTTCTATAGTATCTAGCTGCAAGTTTCGTTTTTGATTTAACGTCTTTTGCCAGACAGATTCCTCGGCAGATCTCCTCTAGTGATCGTACTACGTCACATTGTTTGCATGCCATGTAAATTGTAGCAGCCGTAATGCTTGCCACTGATTTTCCCTTTACATCAACATGTTCGTCCAAGTTTCTGTATATCATAGAGGCAGTCTCCAACACGTTTCTTGAGAGGCCAAGACTGTCGCATGTTGCGCCCATCTTTGTTAGGACGTTTGCGAGTCTTCTCTCTCTTGGTGAGGAAACACGTACTCTCTGCTGCCACTTTCTGAGATTGTGCATCTGATTTGCGACATCGTGGTTGATTGTTTTTCCACTAAAGTCTTTTGCACTAATAGAGATCTCAGTAGTTATCCCCAAGTCATGTTGGGAATATGTTGTCTGTCCTGTAGCTCTTGCAAGCCTCATCTTGTCCTCATAGTTTGAGCTTGTTGTTTCTGGACCAAAATCTGCAATCTGATCATCGACTACAACGCCGCAACCAGAACAGATTATCTCGCCATTCTGCATGTCGTCTATAAGCATAGACTTACATTCAGGACAGTTTTGTTTTTCTAGTATGTTCATTGATTTCTTCTCCTAGGTTTTTTTGGTCTGTTAGCAGAAGGCTCTTGAGATAAGAAAACGTTTTTGCCTATGTATTTTTTGATGTTGTTTGTCAAAGGCGTAGCTGATGCATACGGTCTACTTACCGGACCTATCAGTTCGTTTACTTTTGCAACTCTAGTTCCCTTTTCGTCACAGAGTATCTGTCCTTCAGCTAGTTCTGTAGATAGCTGAATGATTACCCTGCCACTACCGGCTAGGTGCATTATTTCGCCTACCTCCTGCAATTATAGATACAAATAATCATATTATTTTCATATACTTCTATCAACTTTATTTTATCTAAGAGCTAGAATTTATCTTATTTTGTATGTTTTGATCTTTTTGCCACCAACTTTTCAGAGATTTGGTAAAGAATTTTTGTCTTGCAGGATCCTTTTGGTACAACTACATAACCTGACCTGACAAATGGCCTCTTTGGATATCTTACTTTGTCATTAGACTCTGTAACTTCGAGTCCTCCGGCTTTTGTTGCATCCACTAGTTCCTTCAACGATGGATCAAAGATGCACTTGTCTAGTCCTATCTTTCTGCCTTTGGATTTTTTCAGGTTCTTGTTAAAGTAGTCCAGCCAGACTACGACATGCTCATAATCTTTCATTTCATTCCTTTAGTAAGATTGCATTGACGATTCCATTCTGTCCAGGTTTTGAGATCACCTTGCATCTGCCTTCTTGTGTTTCAAGGATTGCGCCTTTTGTAATGATTCCTCGTCTTTTGTAATCGTTGTTTGTAGAATTTTCTAAAACTTTGAGAATCTTTGATTTCTTTACTTTGGCCTCACCCGTAGCTAAATTGACAAAGTCAATTGATTTTAATGCCGTCTTTTTATTGTTGCCGCGAACCCTTCTAGTTACTGTAACTTGTGCCCCATTGATAGGCTCGTTTGGATATCTATCAGTCTCATACTTTCTCCTTATTCGAAGTGGTTTCCTTCTTCCACCAGTAATCTTGCTAGTTGCCAAATTCTCTACGGATTTTCTCACAAGATAAACTCTGAATTACTCTAATTTATACAAAACGCAAAAGAACCACCCATAAATTCTGCTAGTTTGCCTTTGTGGTGATTTGAGGGGCTGTCTGTCTGTTTGCAGTCTTTCTTACCTTGGAGAATAGTCTTTGTTTTAGATCCTGTACGTCTCCTTTGATGCCAAAATATTTTTGGAATTTTTCAGTAGTCATGTAGATCTTTAATCGTCCCACATTTTGATGACTGATGTAATCAAGCTGTTTGAGTTCTTTGAGATGCGCATACACCCCTGACCCCCTCGTCTCAACGAGCTGTTTTGATGCTATTGGTTGCATGTATGCAATATAGGACAGTGTCTTTAGTGTGGCCTTTGGAAGAACTGGTTTTAAGGCATATTTTTTGACAGGGCGACTGGAACTGTACTCTGGCTTTAACTGCATTACATAAGATTCGTCTGGAAGCACCACTATCTCTATTGCCCGGAATGCAGACTTGGCCTTTTTCATTATGCCGTCAAGCAGTTTTTGTGTTTTTGTCCTAGATTCTGTGCCTGAAGCGCTTATGATATCCTCGATTCTAAGCGGCCGGCCGGCCGAGTATAGTGCAGCTTCTATCCTTGCTGTTGCCTCATTTGGATCATCAATTTTTGCCAGTTTCTCCCCTTAACCTCCTTTTGATCAATTCGTCAGCCTGTCCGGGATTGCGATGACTTTGATGTCATTGTCTATCTGTACAAGATCCACCCTCTGGTCTCTTGCCAGAAATAATGCTGCAAAGAAGCACCGAATAGAGTCCACCTGATCAAGATCTGATATTATATCTTGCAATAGTCCAGAACCTGTAGCTCCTATCTTTTTTATTATTAGATCCTCATACTTGCCAATGATGCTTTCAAGTGAAATGAAAAACTCTTGAAAATCTGGCTCCTCAGCTGGTTCTATATTTAATCTCTTGTTGTGTCTTGATTGTGGGTTTGCAATTGTTCCAATAAGATTTTGCAACAGTCCCAACAGATCATCTAATGAGACAGGATAGGTGGATTCGTGTCTATATGGGATATCTATTAGTTCAATGTCTACATCTGTTCTCTGGCGCATTGGGGTTTTCTCCATTGCCGCTTTTTGTAATGCAAAGATACTTTCGACTTTCATTCTGTAAATCAATGATGATGATAATGCCGCCATTCCGGCTACCTTGAGATCCTTCTTGCCTGTCTTTTCAAGAATTTGTGTCAACAAATTCAAGATTTGGATTAGATCAATCTCCCAGACATCTTTTTTGGCAACTGATGACGGATTAAACAGAATATTTATCGGTTCCTGGGAGATGGTATTAGGAGTCTGTGCTTCATTCACATGACAACTTTTTAGATATTCAATAATATCTAAGGGATCTATTTTTTTCTCACATTCAGTCAACTCTTATATTGTTAATGTTGAAAATTCAGCTATGAAATCTGCTAGAATCACAGAACCAAATGAGCCTCTCACAATCTCTGATATCGAGACTCCGAGGCCACATGATACACAGGTTCTAATCAGAGTAAAGTCTGTGGGCGTGTGTCATAGTGATTTGCACTTGTGGGAAGGCGGTTATGACCTAGGAGATGGTCAATTTATGAAGGTCACAGATAGGGGCGTAAAGTATCCTGTAACCCCCGGTCATGAGATTGTCGGTACTGTTGAGGAGATGGGGGATGGCGTCTCTGGAATTGCAAAGGGGGACAAGGTCTTGGTTTTTCCATGGATTGGGTGTGGTAAATGTCCTGCCTGCAAGGTAGGAGATGAGAATCTTTGTGATACGCCAAGATCCATAGGTGTTTTTCAGGATGGTGGGTATTCAGACTATGTCTTGGTTTCTCATTTCAGATATTTGGCCAAACTAGACGGGGTGGATTCAGATGCCGCTACATCTCTTGCATGCTCTGGACTTACTGCATATACTGCAATTAAGAAATCAAACCAAAACTCTCCAGAGTTTATTGTGATTATTGGTGCCGGTGGCCTAGGATTAATGGGAGTACAGGTTGCAAAGGCGGTAACTGATGCAAAGGTCATCTGTATAGATCTAGATGATCAAAAACTGGAAACGGCAAAAAAGATGGGAGCCGACTTTGTGTTCAATTCCAAAGATCCCAAAACAGATCAAAAGATAATGTCTGTCTGCAATGACAAGGGTGCTGATAGTGTCGTAGATTTTGTAAACGCCCCTCCCACCGTAAAACTGGGCTTGGCAATCCTTAGAAAACGTGGAAACCTGGTCCTAGTCGGCTTGTTTGGTGGGTCAGTCGAGTTATCTCTTGTGACAATTCCACTAAAATCCATTATTATTCAGGGAGCATATACTGGGAATTACAATGACATGGTGGAGCTGCTTGACTTGGCACGAAAAGGTACAATCAACCCCGTAATATCAAAGAGATACTCCCTTGATGAGGCCAACACAGCTCTTGAGGATCTTAAAGCAAGAAAGATTATTGGTCGTGCAGTGATAAACCCCTAGTGGCAGATACTGTTTGGTCTTTGTACTATCAGGCCTGTTCCATCACATGACTAGTGTGGGAATTCTGTATGACTGTGGGTTTTTCCCAAGATGGTTTTGAAAATAATAAAAAGATAGACTGGTTTAAGAAAACAAAGATGAAATCTTAAATTAAAAAACTTGTTGCCTATTCTGTTTTTTTGACTTTTTGTGCTGCAGGTCCTTTTTGACCTTCGCCTACTTCAAACTCGACTTTATCGCCTTCGTTGATGAATCCGTCAACATCTGATTTGTGAACAAATAGATCGTCGCCAGTTTCTCTCTCGATAAAACCAAAGCCCTTAGTACGGTTAAACCACTTTACGGTGCCTTGTTCCATTTGATTCTCAAACAAATAACTCGCTATATTAACTAAAGCATCAAGTTGTAGGCTAGAAGTCTTTTGGAATGTGGTTATTTTCTTTAAGCCACTCGACTTGTGGGAGTGTAAATCTCCAAACAATATCTCCACGCTCAGTTTCTTTAAAGTCCCAAGGGGCAATAATTACAATATCATTGTCTCTGATCCAAACTCGTCTCTTGAGTTTGCCTCTAATTCTTCCTCTCCTAGTGAGATTATCATCACATTTTATCATGACGTTTTCGCCTCCAAGCATCTTTAGTACACGTCCAAAAAGCTCACCCTCTTCAGGCAATCTAATTTCTTTGAGCGCACTCTCGTTTTTTACTTGGCGTTTACCCATAAATTCCCATCATCGGTATAAGCATATAACTGATGGGATTTTTTGTACGTTCTTTGCCAGCTATTAGCTGGTTTTCTCATGCGTATAGTAGAAAGTCAATATCAACTGCAATACAATAGATGCAACAAGTCTGCAAGCTTGGGTGCGCAAGAAACAACATGTGAATTTGCTCAGGGCGTCATACTGTTTAGGATTCTTGATTGTAAATCGATGTGAGCGGCCAAGTTGGGATGAAAAGATCATGGGAGAAAAGTGATCATTTTGTACAAGATTATATCCCAAGCACATACTCATCTTGTTCTGGCAGTCAGGGAAATAGTGCCAACATACTGTTACCACCGTTACACAATATTACATGACCTAGCAGACAGCCGCACCATATAATCAATACATATCAGAGTATGGGCTATTTAGCATGGAATGCCATTCACAAGAGATTTGTATCAGTCAGAAGAAAACAGGGTTATGGAATTTGGATGCATAGAGGACTGTTCTCAGTGCTGCATTGAGCGAGAGTACTATCCCAGTAAAAGGTTTGGCAAGATTGGAGTATTGATTTTGCCAGAGGAGAAAGAGAGGATTGAGAAGCTTGCAGCTAAAAATGGACTAGAGATCAATATTCTGCCAAGAATAGGTATCTCAGATGAAGAGGATTCTCCGATAAAGGTTCTAGCATATCAGCTAATGGGTCATGAAAAAAATGGAAACACATGCCCGTTTCTAGACTCGGAAAGCGGGCAGAGATCACCGCATGGTGGATTTCCGTGCAGGATCTACAAAGAGAGGCCGCTTGCATGCATGGCATATCCACTGATAGAATCAGAACCAATTACACTTGATCAGAGATGCAAGTTCTGCAAAAAGCACGGAGACGCAGACGGGAATCTGAATTCAGAGATAGAGTCACTTTTGAAAATTAAGGAAAAGATGACTTGTAGTGCAATGCATGTCTGGAGATATGCCACAAATATAGGAGAGGCAGAAGATCGAGGGATAATGGAGTCCGGATGGATTTTAGAAGAATGAATTTAGTGCGCTAGCTTGCCCACTGTCTTTGTCCAGGAAAGACTAGGTCTTCACAGTATCAGTCTTTGAGCTTGCAGACAATGTTGCTAGATGGCACAACATACTACAGGAAACAAGTCCCGCGGGGCGGAATTGAACCACCGACAACCCGGTCTCTGTATGCCTGATATGCTGTTTTTTAGGTCAGCCATCTAAAGCCAACAACTACAGCCGGAAGCTCTACCAGGCTGAGCTACCACGGGACACAAAAACAAAGATTCGTACTATTAAAAAACTATTGTAGATGATCATCAAGATCGCTATAAGCATAAATAGCCTGAAAAGTTGGTGAAGATGTCTTGTCAAAACTGGCACTGTCCTACTCTGGATATGTATGTGCTCCGTATTTACACAACCATAGATCCGTGGAACTAAAGGAGACATGGATTAATTCAAAGAATATTGAAGAGCTGTTCTTTGTTACAGGAACATTTTCGACTGAGAGCAAGCCCTACTTTTCTGATTCTACAAACCACTACATCTTGGCTAAATTCAAAGACAGTGAACAGATCTCAAAAGATCTAGCCGTCCACAACCAAGAAAAGACCTCCTTCATGTTTAGCATCAAAGACGATCTCTTTCAGAGAGAGGTTCAAGGCAATACGAACTTTGTATCCGTGTACTACCTAGAGTATGGAGATGATGGTGAGGATTTACAAGAGATTGCAAATATCTTGCTAAAGAGAGAGAAAGTAGAGATAGCAGGACTTGGAAACATGACCACGTTTTGCCTGAACGCATCAAAGTTCACATTTCCATACTCTGAGAATATCGTAGTAATCGAGGTTGCAAGTGAAAAGAGTCACCAGAGCGTAAAGAAATACTGTGATCAGACTAGACGTGATATCAACCGCAAGGGATTGACAATGACCAACCTGATGAGTCTTTCGATTCTTGATCAGCTAAAGTAACTTTATCCAACTGCATATATCCTACAGGTCTAGGATCTAATAGAATCAGTTTGATCGGTATCTTTATTTTTAAAATAATAAGACGCGAGTAGAAAAGTTAAATATTCGACCAAAAATTGTTTTGCATGAGCAAGCCCTCTGATCTTGGTTCTTTGAAGATTGGATCATACATTTTGTTGCCCCACTCAGATCAACCCGGGGGAGAGCCATGCAGAATTGTAGAATATGACACATCAAAACCCGGCAAGCATGGTGCAGCAAAAGCAAGAATTGTAGGCGAGGGAATCTTTGATGGTCAAAAGAGGCCCCATGTTGGCCCAGTCAGTATGCAGATTCATGTGCCGATGATCAACAAAAAGGCAGGTCAGATCATCTCAATTAATGGTGATATCGTGCAGGTCATGGATTCAGAGACGTTTGAGACCATCGACATATTGATGATTGATGATGAGGTCAAAGGCAAACTAGAAAATGGCCAAAACGTAGAGTATTGGGTAGTCATGGACAAGACTAAAATCATGCGCATAAAGAACTAGTACGGATGCTGATGATGAGCGGAAAAGCCATCTGATTTTATGATGAGGATTATGAGTGATGAAGCGTCCACTTTTGAACAAGCTTAATTTGTCAAGTCATACACCATAAATTATGAGGTTGGCGTCCCTTTTCTCAGGTGGAAAAGATAGTACATATGCCATACATATTGCACAAAAACAGGGCCACGAGGTAAGGTGTCTCCTGAGTGTCTTTCCCATATCTGATGAGAGTCATCTGCTACATCATCCAAACATAGAGTGGACAAGACTGCAAGCAGAGTCGATGGGAATTCCTCAGCTAAATATCACATCAAGCTCTGATCAGACAGATGAGGAATTAGACATGCTAGAGAAGCTGTTGCAAGACGCAAGAACCAAATTTCAGATAGATGGTCTAGTTCACGGGGGGATAAAAAGTAGATTTCAGAAAGAAAAATTTGATGAGGTATGCGCCAAGCTAGGCTTGAGAGTATTTGCACCCCTGTGGAATGCACCGCCTGACAGATACATGAATGAATTAATTGATTCTAATTTTAATTTCATCATGACTTCGGTATCCTCTGACGGACTAGATGACTCTTGGCTAGGTCGGGTAATATCAAAATCTGATGTACGGTCTTTAAAATGCCTGTCTGAGAGATTTGGGTTTAATCTAAATTTTGAGGGTGGGGAGGCAGAGACGTTTGTAATAAACTGCCCTCTCTTTAAAAGTTCGATCAAAATTAATAAATCTGAAAAAATATGGGATGGCTACAGAGGAAGGTTTGAAATAGTGGATGCGAGGTTGAATTACAATGTTTGATGGTCTCAAGAACAGTCTAGGTAACGCAATCAAAAAGATTGTAAAATCCTCAGTGATAGATGAAAAGCTAATCAAAGAACTCGCAAAGGACGTTCAGAGAGCACTGTTAGCAGCTGATGTAAATGTAAAACTGGTTCTAGAGATTACAAAAAACCTTGAGAAACGTGCGCTCAGTGAGACCCTCCTGCCAGGACTCTCCCGAAAGGATCACATAGTCAAGATCCTCTATGACGAACTCTCAAAGTTGCTTGGAGACGAGTCCGAGTTTGAATTCAAGCCAGACAGGCAAAACAAGATAATTTTGATTGGGATTCAGGGAAGTGGCAAGACTACTGCGACATCAAAACTTGCAAAGTTTTTGACCCGCCAGGGATACAAAGTCGGAGTCGTGGGAGCAGATACCTACAGGCCAGGAGCCCTAGTTCAGCTCAGAACAATGTGTACAAAATCCAATGTCGAGGTGTATGGTGAGGAGAATAACAAAGATTCCCCCAACATAGTAAGAAATGGTCTAAAGCATTTTGCAGGCCAGCCCCTAGATGTAATTCTAATTGATACAGCAGGTCGTCACAAGAAAGAGCAGGACCTGCTTGAAGAGATGGACAGAATAAACAAAGCCGCCGAGCCTGACCTTGCCTTACTTGTAATTGACGGTACAATAGGACAAGAGTGTTTCAGTCAGGCAGAGGCATTTCATAGTACGATTCCAGTCGGTGGTGTGATCGTTACAAAACTAGATAGTTCTGCCAAGGGTGGCGGCGCACTTGCAGCATCGGCGGCTACCGGAGCTCAGATAATGTACATAGGAACAGGAGAAAGAATTGATGACTTGGAAAAGTTCTCACCCACACGTTTTGTCGGACGGTTGCTTGGAATGGGTGACGTTCAGGCAGTCTTGGATCTAGCCAAAAGGTTGGAAGAAGAAGGCGACGATGTTAGGCTGAAGAGAATTTCCAGCGGCAAGATGAACATGGAGGACTTTTTTTACCAGCTTGAAGAAGTCTCCAGTGCAGGTTCTTTACAGGGCCTAGTTGATAGCATGCCTGGCCTTTCTGGAATGATCAAAGGGAACCAAGTCGGCCAGATGGAAGACAGGATCTCAAGATGGAGATACATAATTCAGAGCATGAACAAGGCAGAAAAGGCAGACCCTGACTTGATAAACAGATCAAGAACCCAGAGAATTGCTCGCGGTTCTGGTTGGCCAGAAGGCGAGGTTAAGGAACTGATAAAGAGCTACAAAAATTCCAAGAACATGATGAAGTCATCCAAAGGCCGTCAGATGCAAGGGACACTTAGAAAGATGGGTCTAGGGTAAAGCATTTACGCGGATTTATCAGACATGTCCAACTATCAGCAGATCGTTCCAATCGCAAACAAGATTATAAAAAAATATGACCTGTGTGATCACTGCCTTGGCAGGCTGTTCTCAAGACAGTTACATCTCGCATCAAACAGGCGTTTAGGAAAGAAGCTAAACTCGAATACCTCACAAAAATGCTATATCTGTAGAGGGCTCTTTGAGGGTTTGAATTATTTTCAAAGACTGATGTTAGAGGAATCGGCCGATTATGTGTTTGCATCATTTAGTGTGGGTGCAATAGTAAAGCCGTCGATAATTGACAGGGATGACTTTATCAGGTCTCAGTATAGACTGCGCGGCATTGATGGCATAAAGACAGACATCACAGGTGAGCTGGCAAGGAGATTTTCAAGAAAGACAAAAAGAGCAATAGACCGTCTTGACTCTGAGATCACCTTTACTGTAAATCTAAAGAACGAGTCATGTCAGTTGCGCTCAAAGTCCATCACCATCTCAGGCAGATATGTCAAGACCCAACGTGGATATCCACAAAAACAAGAGTCTTGTAAGAATTGTCTTGGGAAGGGATGCAGGATATGTGATTTTCACGGCATTGTAAAATTTGAGAGTGTGGAAGGTGTCATCTCAAAGGCACTCTTTAGGAGGTTTGGCGGGACAGTTGCAAAGTTTACCTGGATTGGAGGAGAAGATAGATCAAGTCTGGTCTTGGGTAGTGGTAGGCCTTTTTTTGCAAAGATACAAAATCCTTTGAGGAGACATGCCAGACTCGAAAAAGTATCTGATGGTCCAATAAGAGTTGAGAATCTGAGAATTGTATCTAAATCTCCAAAGTATATTAGATTCAGATCGTCAGTCAGCATAAAGGTCTGTGCAGAATCACCCATCGATTCAGAGGGATTAAAGAGACTAAAGGAACTTGCAACCTGTCCCGTGGCAGTCTATGACAAGTCCGGAAGACGTGTTGAGAAGAGAATCTTTGATGTGAGATACAGGAAAAAAACAGACCGTGTGTTTACTATGTTAATCAAGGCAGAGGGAGGCCTTCCAATCAAGCGATTTGTTGCCGGCGATGATGTCAATCCCGGAGTCTCCAAGGTTCTTGGCACCCCGTGTACATGTCAGAGGTTTGATTTTCTAGACATAATTGATGCCCTTTGATCTCAACAGGATTCCAAAGTCAGGTAGGAATAATGGGCAAAAAAAACCCAAAAAAATTCTAAGCATCGGTTTGGATTAATCTAGATTGAGTCTTTTATCGTTTCTGTAATGAATACAGGATAAAAACTTCTGATAAGAGTTTGTCGCATAATTCCAAGTTCTACATAATATTTGGACAAAATTGACGATATTGTACCCACATCATGACTGTAATACCCCTCTAGCATTATTCATATCGTTGGTTTTGGTACGATTTAATGAATTATGCAACAAAGTTCTGATAAAGAAAGATTTAAAATTACAAGACAAAATTGCATCATGTAATAAAATGGAAGAAACGATTGAGATAGAGGCAGGGGAGAGAGTATTGTTTATTATCAATGATAATGTCATTCAAGGTTTAACTAGATTTCAGAAATATGGTTTTTTATTATCCAAGCAATACAAAAAAGAATTACAAAAACTAAAAACCAAATATCCGACTTTGGATTTTTATGATGATTGGAGGCCACATAATTATGGACCATACAGTGACCAACTAGCGAAAGACATACAGACTTGTATCGAAAATAAAATATTAATTGAAAAAGAAGTTGATAAAGGAAAAAATTACAATCAGTATATGCTTTCACTTAAAGGACGCAAAAAATGGCGTCAATTATTTCGCAAGACAACAGATGAGATGATCGGAATCAATGACAGGGTAAGACATTTGCAACTCATGAATCTCATTGAGATGTTAAGACAAATTTATAGCTCATATCCAGAATTTACTGTAAATAGTAAAATCAAGGATTCCCTAAAATGATTGTATTTTACTTATCTTTCTCACATGTAGAAGGAAATGTGATGTGGGTATCACAAACAAAAAAGATAATACAAAAACTAGAGATATAAAATTTGGCCCAGTAGCAAAAACACCAAACGTAGAAACAATTCCTAATGCTATGATGGTGAATAAACAAAAAATGTCAATGAATATTCCATATTCTCTAATATTTGTACGACTAGCCCTATACTCTCCTATCTGTTGTTGAATCGAGTCTCGAGCTAAAGAAAGATCGGTAAATGAATTAGAGTCAGAAGACGGATCTTGATTTGTTTGATCCTCTATTTGTTCTTGTATAGTCTGTGCATCTAATTCACCCTGTTTGATAATTTCTTTATATTGATTATCCAGATACAAAAACCGTGTAGCCAAAATAATTCCTATTACTGTAGCCATTAGGGACATAATGGTAAAAATTCCAAGATTCCATTTCTAAACATCAAAGACATGATTAATAAATCATTGTTTAAATTTTTAATACACATCTATAGATTATTTGTGTAACAGATAAGAAAACCTGATTCTGAAATGATATTTGTTGAATGCCTTTTATGATGCAATAGACTACTTGTCTTTTTTGCGCTTTGGTCAATAGGAATACATTTAACTCTAGAGAGTCGATATCTGTTCCCATATATTCAAGATCGGTAGATGTTACCCGCATATAGATCAAAGAGAACCATACAAATGAACTAATGATAACAATTAACTAGGAGCAGATACTCATAGTCATCATGCCAATGAGAAAGAGAGGAAAACATCAAAGACATGCTGATCAGAGAGAAGCTACACGTAAAAAGAAAAAGGCTGGAAAGCCACGCACCTGACTTGATCAACATTTTTACATTCAGAATTATAAAGTGATATTATTGGATCCGCTAGTACGTTTCAAAGATGCACATTCCAGGGGAATCATTCCCGATAATGTCTTTGATTTAACCATGAAGCGGTTCCCCATAACCGTCTCAGGAATCAATCGAATCGAGAAAGCGTCTGGAATCAAGTATCCTATAGCATATGTGGAGCCATCCCTTGTAATCACATCATCACACCCTAATTCGTATGAGTTTGGAATTTTGTTTGCAAGAACCATACCCGTAATGTTTGAAGAAAAATTTCAGGTGGTAATTCAGATTTCTGCCCCACTAGTTACATACGGCCTTAGGGGTACAATTCATGCCATCTTGGCCCACGAGTTCTTACATTTTTTGGATTTGATGAGAAAGATCTCAAAGATGGAGCTGTTGTCTGATGAGCTGTCAGGAAACCTGTTTGAGAATGTTTACAGCGATGAGACCCGGCTGTTTGAGCCTCGCGTTGTCTTTAAGGATCGAACATTGTTAAATCATATAACTAAAAAATTTCCTGCCGGATTTCGTGATTTCAAACTAGAGAACAAAGTTATGAAATTTTGGGCCGACAAAAATCTTCCAAAATCAAACATCGCTTTAGATACCAACACGGTAAAACTATCTGCAGAATCCATTTCTCGAATCAAGCTTGATCCTGCATTTGTGTCAAAGTTGAAGCAGCTAGAAGAAAAGAGTTCTAAAATTCACAAAAAAAGGCTATATTGATTCAGAATCGGTGTACCCTCGAGTTACTGGATAAATTCTGTCAGTCCACATTTTCCGCATGTATGTCTGTCTTTGTGTTGTGACATGTATACGCCTTTGCCGCATCTAGAACAATTTTTCTTGATTCGCGAGATCGTGTCCCCGTCAATTTTAAAATATTTGTAGATGCTTGGACTGGAACCTTTCTTGCCTGCCATTATTTTGATTCCTCTTTGATTTCTGGAGCATCATCTTTTTTGGTATCTGGTGT